>NZ_CP019789.1:1252500-1430000 GCF_002022685.1 Bartonella schoenbuchensis R1
ACCTTACAGCGTGCTACAGAACTTAAAGCTGATCATTATGTTTCTCAATCTAATTTTGACAATGCAAAATCAGCCTATGAACAGGCCATTGCCAATGTTGCTCGCACAGATGCACAAATAGCTGCAGCGCAAGCTAATATTCGAGTGCTAGAGGCTCAACGAAATGAAATTGAAAGTGAGACAAAAAGTCTCGAACTCATGCGCGATAAAGCAAAACGTGACCTTGATTCAACTATTTTGCGTGCTCCATTTAATGGAGTTATTGGAAATTTAACAGCGAAAACAGGTGATTTTGTTGTCAACGGTCAACGCCTTGCTGCTTTAGTACCTATCCATACATTATATATTGAAGCAAATTATAAAGAAACACAGCTGAAAAACATTTACAGTGGGCAAACTGCTTATATTTCTGTTGATGCTTTTAAAAATGAGGTTTTTAAAGGCAAAGTTCTTTCTATTTCACCTGCAACGGGAGCTGTTTTTTCTCTATTACCACCACAAAATGCCACAGGTAATTTCACTAAAATTACCCAACGTATTCCAGTGCGCATTTCCATCCCCGACGATGCATTAAAAAGTGGGCGTATCCGAGCAGGAATGAGTGTTTTAGTAAAAATCGATACACGGACAAGACCTCAAGGTAAAAATTCTTTATAACAAAATCAATGATCTCGTCATGAAAGAACCAACATCTACGCCTATTTCTTCTCAAGAGCGTATAGAAATGCGTAAAATCATAGCTTTTATCGCTATGACTTTTGGTATGTTCATGGCTATTTTGGATATTCAAATTGTTTCTTCATCTTTGGCTGAAATTCAAGCGGGTTTATCAGCCAGTCCTGATGAAATTTCATGGATTCAAACTTCCTATCTTATAGCAGAAGTTATTATGTTACCTCTTTCCGGCTTTTTAGGGCGTTTACTTTCAACACGTATTTTATTCAGTCTATCAACTGTTGGATTTACTATTTCATCTATTCTTTGTGCCACAGCAACATCTATTGAACAAATGATATTTTATAGAGTACTCCAAGGCTTTATTGGTGGGGTATCATTCCCAGTGTTTTTGTTGCTTCTTATACAATCTTTCCTGCCTCTAAACTTCCAATTATTTCGCCTATTGTGGGATTAGTAGCAACACTAGCACCCACCATTGGCCCCACAGTAGGCGGTTATCTCAGTCATACTTTATCGTGGCATTGGCTTTTTCTTATTAATGTGCCCTTTGGAATCATCATCTCAATTATAACTTGGAAATTAATTGACTTTGACAAAGCTGATTTGTCCTTATTCGCTAAATTTGACTGGTGGGGCCTTATCTCTATGGCAATCTTTTTAGGGTCTTTAGAATATGTTCTAGAAGAAGGTGCACGTCATGATTGGTTTAATGATAATTTGATCTTTACTTTTTTTATTATTATGCTCTTATCTGCTGGCGTATTTTTCTGGCGTGCCTTTACTGTAAAAGAACCAATTGTTGACCTTACTGCTTTTTCTGATCGCAATTTCTCGATCGCGTCAATGTTTTCTTTTACGCTTGGGATAGGTCTTTATGGCCTTACTTATCTTTATCCTGTTTATTTAAGTCAAATCCGTCACTATGATGCCCTAATGATTGGAAATGCAGTTTTTATTTCAGGTCTAGCTATGTTTTTGACCGCTCCTCTTGCAGGATTCCTTTCTGCGCGAATGGACGCACGTCTTATGATAGCTATAGGGCTTGCAAGCTTTGCATGGGGAACATGGTTGGCTACTTCCATCACAGACGATTGGGATTTTTGGGAGCTTTTTTGGCCGCAAATTTTTCGTGGTATTTCAGTTATGTTGTGTATGGTTCCTATTAATAATATTGCCTTTGGATCATTACCACCAGAGCGAATGAAAAATGCCTCTGGTCTTTTCAATCTAACACGAAATCTTGGTGGTGCAGTGGGGCTTGCTATTATCAGCACTCTTATGACACAACGTACTGACCTTCATTATGGACGAACAGCTGAAACTATTCAGCATGGAAATATTCAAGCAACAGAAATGCTTTCAAATCTCACCATGCAGTTTAGCTCTGCTACTTTTGATCCCCATAGTCTTTCTTTGCTCCAACTTTTTAATATGGTTCTCATACAAGCACAAACCATGGCTTTTAGTGATATCTTTTTTATAATGACTATTCTTTTTAGTATCTTAACCTTTTGTACCATCTTCCTCAAAAAGACAGCTATATCTACTAATATTTCTCCAAACCACTAATTTACATCATAAAGTGTGAGAAAAACTTTGTATTTTGATTATTAAGTAGCACAGTCTTATTCTTTTACCATTTCAACTGCGTGCTTTATAAAGTAATATCATGCATTTATAAAAAAGCTTAGATTACATAGGATCGTAAAGGCTCAAAACCATTAAATGCAACAGATGCATAAGTTGTTGTGTAAGCACCAGTCCCGTGAATTAACAATTCATCGCCAATGGTTAGAGATAAAGGAAGAAGATAAGGTGTTTTTTCATACATGACATCTGCTGAATCGCACGTTGGACCCGCTAAAATACAAGGCTCCATTGCCTTATCATCATGAATTGTTTCAATAGGATAGCGAATAGCTTCACCCATAGTTTCGGCAAGGCCATTAAATTTTCCCACATCAAGATAAACCCAGCGAATATTATCATTATCTGCCTTTTTGGATATCAACACAACCTCTGTACGAATAACACCAGCGTTGCCCACTATCGCACGCCCCGGTTCAATAATCGTCTCAGGGATACGATTACCAAAATATTTTTTTAACGAATCAAAAATCGCTATACCATAAACTTGAGCTGTAGGAACCTCTTTCAAATAACGTGCTGGAAAACCTCCCCCATATTAACCAATTTTAACTGAATACCTTCTTTCTCCAAACGCTCAAAAACTAAAGCTACATCCGATAAAGCGTGATCCCAAGCGTTTAAATGTGTCTGCTGAGATCCCACATGAAAGGATACACCATATGCTTGCAAGCCTAATTGGTGTGCCCGGCGTAGCACATCAACCGCCATATCAGGAACACAGCCAAATTTGCGTGATAATGGCCACTCTGCCCCTTCACCATTGGTAAGAATTCGGCAAAAAACGCGAGCTCCTGGCGCAGCACGAGCAATTTTTTCCACTTCTTCAACGCAATCAACCGCATAGAGCGAAATGCCAAGAGTATGAGCATAAGCAATATCACGTTCTTTTTTAATAGTATTCCCAAAAGAAATACGCTCAGCTGTTGCTCCTGCCTCTAAAGCCATTTTAATTTCTGCTACAGAAGCAGCGTCAAAAGATGATCCTAAAGAAGTAAGCAAACTCAAAATTTCAGGTGCTGGATTTGCCTTAATCGCATAAAAAATACGTGATTGAGGAAGAGCTTTTTCAAAATTTAAATAATTCTCACGAACAACATCAAGGTCAACAATCAAGCATGGACCTTTTGGACGATGTGTTGAAAGGAAATCGCGAATACGCTGCGTTGTCATTTGCAATTCTCCTTAAGAAAGGCAAGAGCCTCCCTCTTTAACCAAAGGACAAAATACACACAAACCACTATTTTTATCCCTATTATTCAGATAATCAGGATAAATCAGCATTGTATGCAACGAAGGAACAGCGCGAAAACCGCATTGTTCTATTTTGTCTGCCTTTTTGATTGGAGTTGCACAAAAACTTCCGCACTGAAGGCAATGAGGTGTGCCTCTATAGTTTATCCCAGCATTTTAAATAGCTGGAAGACACCAGAAAGGCCCGCACCGTCGTTGCTTCAAGATGTCCTCATTCTTTCGATTGGCCGTAAGAATGACTGGAGCGGTTAGTTCCAGGTACCGTACCGGTTAATCTCACCATTTGAGAACCAGCGGACACCCACAGGCACGTGCGACTTTGGGCAATGTTGCGTATAAGACTAATTTTTATTTATTTCAATCATTTTTTTTATTTTTAGACAAAAAATGATAGCCAAGATACACTTTATTCAAAAACGTAAATTAGCTTATATTCCTATCTTCTGCGCACAATAATAGGCTAACCAATAACCTTTATTCAAAGTGCCCTTCCTTTAAAATAGAAGAAAAAATAAAAGCTTTGAATATTTAAAACAGCAATCATCATCGTTCTTGATAGGAATGCATTGCACGTGATTTTAATAACTGGAACTGTTTATGACGTTCTCGAAAACGCTGTCTATCAGCGTCACTGCGTGTATTATAACAAGCATCACACGATACACCCTCTTCATAATGAGGAGATGATTTGCCTTCAGCATTAAGAGGATAACGGCAAGCCCGGCATAATTCGCGCCCACATTCTTCAAGACCGTGACTTACAGAAACACGTTCATCGAAAACAAAGCATTCACCCCACCATAGGCTTTTTTCTTTTGGCATTGTTTCTAAATAGCGTAAAATACCGCCTTTTAAGTGATAAACTTGATCATAACCAAGCCCACGCACATAAGCTGTTGATTTTTCACACCGTATACCGCCCGTGCAAAACATGGCGATTTTCTTTTTCTTTTTCAAATCACCTTCATGCTTAGCTATCCATTCAGGAAATTCACGAAACGTTTTAATACGAGGATCAATTGCTCCTTGAAAACTACCCAATGCATATTCATAATCATTGCGTGTATCAATTAAAATTGTTTCTTCATCTTGTATTAGGGCATTCCAATCTTCAGGCTCTACGTAAGTGCCAACAATTTCCAACGGATTAACACCCTCTACCCCCATTGTAACAATTTCTTTCTTTAATCGCACTTTCATACGATGAAAAGGCATCTTTGATGCCCATGAATATTTAAGTTCTGGCTTCTGCAAAGCAGGCTGTGCAGTAATAAAGTGGACTAGTGCCTCAATTGCAGCACAAGAACCAGCAACTGTTCCATTAATACCCTCTTTTGCTAAAAGCAAAGTACCTTTAATGCCATTTGCCTGGCATAAATCCCGCAAGGGTTTTTGTAATTGATGATAATGTTCCAAATCTGCAAAACAATAAAGAGCAGCAACTTTAAAATTCTTTTCCATATTCTTGCAATAACCCGCGTTTCATTCAATTTCAAGACTTATTCATATTAACTCTTTATATATTGAGCTTAAATTAAACTATACTTATCATATTATTGTATAGAGAAAAATTACCTTGCACTCAAAATAGAGTGCCTTTCACTTTTTATCTAAAAATAAACTCTGATATTGTTAGCTCATATGATCTGCAAAATGCCATGTTCATAATACATAGCAGCGCGATATAGATTCTTTTCTATCCTACAAAAGCACGTTCTACAACATACGTGGCCGGTGCATTATTTGCTCCTTCAATAAGCCCGAAAGATTCACACATCGCTGCACAATCTTTCAGCATTGCCATTGAACCACAAATCATTACACGGTCTTCATCAGAATTAATTTTTGGCAAATCAGCCATTTCAAAAAAAGCACCGCTCTTCATTACATTAGTAATGCGCCCCATATACTCTGAAGGTTCGCGAGTAGTCATAGGATAAAATTTTAACTGCTGTGCGTACTCACCAATAAGGGGATCTTGGTACAAAGATGCAACAAGATCTTTTGCATATGTCAACTCATCTTTTTCACGTGTTGTTTGAACAAGCACAACTTGAGAGAACTTCTCATAAGTTTCAGGGTCACGAATAAGACTTGCAAAAGGAGCAACACCTGTACCTGTTGAAAGGAGATAAAGACGCTTTCCAGGAATAAGAGCATCAAGAACCAATGTTCCTGTAGATTTTTTACGCATTAAAACCGTATCACCAATTTTGATTTTTTGGAGATGTTCGGTCAATGGCCCTCCTGGGACTTTGATAGAAAAAAACTCTAGCTGTTCATCCCAAAATGGACTGGCGATTGAATACGCACGATAAATTGGCTTTTCTGCATTCGGTAAGCCAATCATAACAAATTCACCTGAACGAAAACGAAAAGTTTCTGGCCGGTTCAGACGAAATTTAAACAAATGATCTGTATAATGGCAAACCTCCTGAACAGTGAGCGCAAATACATTATCAGGAATCGGAAAGTTTGATGCAACACTACTGATGTTTGATTGAACATTGGTGGTACCACTCATAAAATCGTTCCTTATCCTTATATCCTTATTGAATATTGAATTTCAAATTTTGTAAATGGTATAATGGTTGCACAACCATCTGCCAATATCCCTCTTAAACATATAGTGTTAAAATAATATTTTTAGGACTTAAACCAATCAAATAAAAACATCCGAAAAGATGTCTGTCATACCAAATAATTTTTTATCAAATAATCATTTTATAATGAGTTAATTTAATTATTATCATATTGCTAGCGTTAACAAACAACCAATAACAAGCATGACTTGTTGTCAAAATTTAATTTTGAAAAACTGACTGCCTAAAATCTTAAAACAAAAATTTTTATTTCTTCTTTTAAAAGCAATTTAAATATTTACCATAAATAATACACATATCTCACAATGCTTGAGAATGCTTTTTGTTTTTTCTATAGATTTAATAAATACTATTACAAGTATAGGAAATATCCTTTATTTCTAAAATATGTATTTAAGCAAAAAATAGCTTGTTTGTTAATTATGGTATGAATTACGTGAATCTCATAATACAAATCGGGAATAATATTCCCATTGATCATATCAAAGCTAAACATTTTATTTCTAAAGATTGTTTTTATTATATATAATCCGCTATGACTTTAAAAATAAAAACAATAGCTGAATTCTCTGTACAAGTTTATACAAGCAACAACTCAAAAAAACTCGTATTTATTACTGACACAGATTTATTATACAGATAAGATTTTACAATGAATAAATCCGTTGATTATGAAACCAAAACACCGCTTCCCTATACAGCTGTCGTAACTATTGACATTGGTGCCATTGTTGCCAATTACACAGCTTTAGCTCAACATGTTGCTCCTACAGAATGTTCAGCCGTCGTAAAAGCGAACGCTTATGGGATAGGTGTTGAAAAAGTTGCTCCTGCACTTTATCAAGCTGGTTGTCGTACGTTTTTTGTTGCTCAAATTAAAGAAGCGCTTCAATTAAAAAACATCTTACCGTCTGATGTTACTCTTGCTCTTCTTAATGGTCTTCCACCTGCTGCAGAAGAATTTGTAGCTCAAGCTGGTATTGTCCCTGTTCTTAATTCTTGGCATGAAATTGAAAGTTGGCAAATACTTTGTCAAGAAAAGAGTAAAAAATTCCCAGCAATCGTTCAAATTGATACCAATATGAATCGGTTAGGTCTTGATCAAAAAGAATTACAACAACTTATCAAGTGCCCTACCCTGTTTGAAGTAGCAGATATAAAATATATTATAAGCCATCTTTCCAATGGAGATGATTTCACACATTCATCTAATGATACACAATTAACCACCATAAAAACAATGCTTGCACAATTACCTGCGTGTAAAGTTTCACTTGCTAATTCTGGAGGAATTTTCCTTGGTCCAGATTTTTATTTTGATCTTGTTCGTCCAGGCATTGCACTTTATGGAATCAATCTCCATAAAAAACACACAGTACCCATCAAACCTGTTTTAAAACTTGAAGCTCAGGTTATTCAAAGCCGCTTTGTCGAAGAAGGTGTGCCAATCGGCTATGGAGGGAGTTTTATTACCCGCCGGCCAAGTGTTCTTACAACTATTTCTATTGGCTATGCGGATGGATGGATGCGCAATCTTTCTAACAAAGGTTCTGTTTATTTCAAAGGATACAAACTCCCCATCGTTGGACGGATTTCTATGGATTCTATAATTGTTGATGCAACCGACCTTGAACATGGCAAACCTAAAAGAGGTGACTGGGTAGAGCTTATCGGAGAACATCAAACAATTGAAGATGTTTCTATAGATGCAAATACCGTTCCTCACGAAATTCTTTCTTCTCTTAGTGCTCGTTGTAAACGTATTTATATTTAAGCCATCAAAAAACTACCAATAAAATTAATTTCTAAAAATTAGCGTTTTAAGAAAAGCAGCCTCGCTGGTTGTAACTTCAACATAGCCTCTTTAGGAATGAAAAGGATATACTTATTCTCTATCTCTACAAGAATCAAATTGAATTAATTCATAAGAAAGATAATCAGATTTTCAGCAGCAAATATGTACTGAATGAACAAAGGGAATTTAACTTATGTTTGAATTCTTCTTCTCTTCTTTTATTCAATAAAATTGGCAGTAAATTCTCAACTTAATCTATGAGAATTTACAAATATTTGTATTTTAAAAAGAAAAAATAGCCAATTCATCAGTCAATGACATAAGCTGAAAACTGATTTTCAACACAACAAAATTTGATAGCACTCGTTATTAATATAATTCTAAAAATCCACACACAATGAGTGGATTTTTATGATATTTAATCCGTTAATGGCGGCGGGCAAGAACAGATTAATGCTCTATCGCCGGCAACATTATCAATGCGTGAAACAGGTGGCCAATATTTACTAGCTGGATCAACATGGTGGTTAGGAAAAGCAGCCTCTTGCCGCGAATAAGCCCTTTTCCACTGATCATCTAAAGTATCTGCCAATGTGTGCGGTGCATTTACTAGCGGATTATCTTCTTTTGGCCAAACACCCTCACCGACTTTTTTAGCTTCTTCAGCGATAGATAATAAAGCATCACAAAAACGATCAATTTCTGCTTTTGGCTCTGATTCTGTTGGTTCAATCATCAAAGTTCCGGGAACTGGAAATGACATAGTCGGTGCGTGAAATCCATAGTCTATCAAACGTTTTGCAATGTCATCAACACTAACCCCATATTGTTCCTTCAATAAACGTGTATCAACAATACATTCATGAGCAACATACCCATGCTTGCCCCGATAAAGAATAGAATAAGCCTTTGAAAGACGTGCAGCAATATAATTAGCGTTTAATATTGCTGTTTGTGTTGCATACTTCAAGCCATCTGCTCCCATCATCCGAATATACATCCACGTAATAACAAGAATAGAAGCACTCCCATAAGGAGCTGCAGAAACTGCGTGTGTTGTCTTATGCTGTTCATGACCAGGTAAAAATGACTTTAAATGCTCTTTTACACCAATCGGCCCAACACCAGGACCACCACCACCATGAGGAATTGCAAATGTTTTATGAAGATTCATATGGCAAACATCTGCTCCCATATCTGCTGGACGTGCAAGACCTACAAGCGCATTTAAATTGGCCCCATCAAAATAAACTTGCCCACCATTTTCGTGGATAATAGCGCAAATGTCTTTAATGCTTTCCTCATAAACACCATGCGTTGAAGGATAAGTGATCATTAAAGCTGCCAAACAGTCCTTATGCAATTGTGCTTTGGCTTTAAGATCATCAATATCGACATCGCCATCATTTAAACATTGAACCACAACAACTTTCATACCAGCCATATGGGCTGAAGCTGGATTGGTACCATGTGCAGATGCAGGAACAAGGCAAATATTACGTTGATGATCGCCACGAGATTGATGATATCGACGAATAGCCAAAAGCCCAGCATATTCACCCTGAGCACCAGAATTTGGCTGAAAAGAAACTTGAGCAAACCCTGTAATTTCACACAACCACGCATTTAGCTGACTGATCATTTCTCGATAACCTTCTTCATCTCCTTGAGGAGCAAAAGGATGTATATTAGCAACCACAGGCCAGCTCACAGGTATTAACTCAGCCGCTGCATTAAGCTTCATTGTACAAGAACCAAGTGGAATCATTGCTCGATCCAGCGCTAAGTCTTTATCTGACAAGCGGCGCAAAAAGCGCATCATATCTGTTTCTGAATGAATCGCACTAAAAAATGGCTGTGAAAGAAAAGCAGCATCACGCTCTTTACCCAAAAGCTTTGAATCAGACTTGTCTGCTAGTTGTGCCCCAAAAAGCTGTGCTAAAGCACAGGCATCTTCTTCTGTTGATAATTCATCAAAATTGATTGCAACCCTATCATTGTCAATAACACGAATAAGATACCCTTTGGCTTTTGCCTGAGTTGCAATTTCTTGAGCTTTCCCCTCAACAAAAATACTGACACAATCAAAAAAGTGTCGATTTTCACAATGTATACCTGCTGCTTCTAAACCACTAGCAAAACGGCATGTTAAGTGGTGAATTCTCTTAGCAATTGCCTGTAAACCTTGCGGCCCGTGCCAAACAGCATAAGCCACAGCCATATTAGCCAACAAAGCCTGCGCTGTACATATATTTGATGTAGCTTTATCACGTCGAATATGTTGTTCACGAGTTTGCAATGCCAAGCGAAAACCAACACGTCCTTTCGTATCAACTGATTGACCAACAATACGCCCTGGAATTAAACGTGTTAAAGCAGAACTCACAGCAAGATAGCCCGCATGAGGACCACCAAAACCCATTGGAACACCATAACGTTGCATAGAGCCAACAACAATATCTGCACCCCATTTTGCTGGCGACTCCATAATAGTGAGCGCCAAAGGATCAGCCACAACAATTACCAGCGCTCCTTTTTCTTTTGCTTCTTTAATGACTTCACTGTAATCATTAAAGCAACCTTTTGTATCTGGCCATGATAAAACAATAGCCGCTGTATTTGCGCAAATTTCGCCATGCGTGTTTATGTGAATGCCCTGTGTTTCAGCGCGCGTTTGAATGACACTCAAAGTTTGAGGATGCAATAAACTTTGAATCAAAATTTTTGTCTTCTTTTCACGAGCAAAGCGAAATGCCACCGCATTGGCTTCAGCTAAAGCTGTTGCTTCATCTAAAAGTGAAGCAGCAGCAACAGGCAAACCTGTCAATTCACTAATTAATGTTTGAAAATAAAATAATAACTCTAAACGCCCTTGGCTAATTTCTGCTTGATAAGGTGTATAAGCAGTATACCAAGCTGGATTTTCAAAAAGATTGCGTAAAATAACAGATGGTACACATGTTCCATAATAACCCTGACCAATGAAATTTTTGCGCAAACGATTGCGCTCCATCATTTTGGACAATTCTTCTAAGGCCTGTTTTTCACTTGCCGCTTGTGGCAAATTAAGTGGACGCTTTAAATGAATAGACTGGGGTATAGCTTGAGAGATCAATGTGTCAACTGAATCAAGCGCTAAAACATTTAGCATTTCTTGTGTTTCACCAGGTCGAATCCCAATATGCCGAGAAAAAAAACGACGTTCTTGCATAGCACTCATCCAATCAACGCTTTATAAGCATTCTCGTCCAGCAACCCATCAAGTTGTGTTTCATCTTGTAGCGTCATTTTCCATAGCCAACCTTCTTTTTCGGCTTTCTGATTTACCAACGCAGGATCATCTACCAATGCCTCATTAATTTCGACAACTTCGCCATCGATAGGTGCATAAACATCTGAAGCTGCTTTAACCGATTCCACGACAGCAGCAGAATCTCCCTTAGAGAGCTGTGTACCACTTTGTGGCAAATCAACAAAAACCAAATCACCTAACTGTTCTTGAGCATGATGAGTGATCCCAACAGTGGCCACTTTTCCTTCAATGCTAATCCATTCATGATCTTGTGTAAAATAAATCTTAGACATAAAATATTACCCTTTAAAATAACGTTGCTTAATAAAAGGGAGCAAATGAACAGATAGCGCAATTTTTTTACCACGCAATTCAGTAAATACTTCTGTTCCTTCAGCCTTCCAATCAACAGGGACATAACCCATTGCTACTGGGCCGTTAAAAGAAGGACCAAAACTCCCCGATGTTACTACTCCAATCTGGTTACCCTTATCATCTAGAAGAACGGCACCCGCACGCACAGGTTGACGCGTTTGCGGCTTTAGACCAACGCGACAGCGTAATGGCCCCTTTTCATATGCTTCAAGAAAAGCTTTCGCTCCATAAAACGCAGCTTTTTCACGAACATTTTTGGAAACAGCCCATGTCAGTGCAGCTTCAATAGGGGTGATGTCAGATGTAATATCGTTGCCATGTAAACACAACCCCGCTTCTAACCGAAGACTATCACGCGCTGCAAGACCAATCCATTCAACACGACAATCACTGAGCAATTTTTCTGCTAATTCGTGGGCTTGATCTTCTGGCAACGCAATTTCAAAACCGTCTTCCCCTGTATAACCAGAACGTGTTACAAACCAATCTTTGCGTGGTTCAAACCCTTGCATAAATAACAGTTCATTACCAGGTAAATCCGCATCAGCTATAACAGATGCTGCTTGTGGCCCTTGAAGAGCAAGAAGTACTCTCTCAAGCGCACTCACATGACAATCAAAGTTAGTGGCGCGTTTTTTTAGTTCAGCAAGATCAGCTTGTGCATTACCTGCATTAACGACCAGTATAAAACGGTGATTTTCTAAACGAGTAAGAATGAGGTCATCAAGAATACCAGCCTGTTCATTAAGTAAATAGTTATACCGTGATTGGCGCTCTTTCAAAAGTGCAGCATCCACAGGAAGGGCGTAGGATAAAAATTCAGCTGATTGTGGCCCTTCAACAACGATCAATTTCATATGAGAAATATCAAAAAGACCGGCATGAGCACGGGTGTGGAGATGTTCTTTTAAAACTCCTAGAGGATAAGTTAAAGGCATCATCCAACCAGCAAAAGGACCAAATTTTGCTCCTGCTTTTTCGTGTAATTCATGTAAGGGAAGATTTTTAAAAGAAGGTGTTTCAGGTTTTTGCGATAGTGTATTCATAATTTCTCCAAAGTCGCACCATCACTATAATATGGTAACTTTTATTCTTGTTTGTCATAAGTCTTAAGGGATTTACTAAAAAGCTTAAGCTTTTGGCATAGATCTAGCCACTTTTCAAATTAGCTTTTTATAGCCCTTATAGTTTTTTAAAAATTATAGACTTTCCCCTTTAGTGACAGGTGTGAAAATTTGCGTTTTGTTTATCTTACGCATAAGACTAAGAAAGTGATGATAACGCTCTTTCTGACATATTGTTATTTATATTCTATCTTCTCCACACTGTCATTAGCAAATTGATTAGTATTCCCTAAATTTTAAATTTTTTGATATACATAGGCTATTAAAAAGATTTTGAAATTATGTGGATTCTTTTTAATAATTTATTGCGTTAAAATATAACACAAGAAAGTACAAGGATTATAAACAAAAAAGACAATTTAAAATTTTAAAGAAGCATTATATTGTTTAGCAATAATCCAATTACGACGATGAGGCTTGATAATATCTAATAGTGGGTATTTTTTGAGTGAGTTGCAAAGCTTTATTTAAAGGCATCTCATACGATTACTTCCACTTTCTTTTATATTTTCTCTTGTAGATGAAAAAATACAAAGTTGCAGTTTTTTATCATCGTTCATAGATAATAAAGTATCTTATAGAGAGAAGTTAATTTATAAATATAGTCTTTCTTATAACCAAATGATATTATAAACTGTGGTTACTTTGGCACTAAACTTACATCAGATAAAGGTCACAAATATCCATGAAAGCTGGCAATATCTATTATAATTGTGAAAATGATTTGCCAAAGCAGATTGCTCTTTTTCCCTTAGAAGGTGCATTGTTGTTACCGGGTGGTTTTCTATCACTTAATATTTTTGAACCAAGTACTCTTGAAATGGTTGAAGACGTTATGGCATCCAATCGTCTATTAGGAATGATTCAACCACTTTCATCAGATATAGATAGCTTATCTAAACAACTTTATAAAATAGGATGTATCGGTCGTATTACAAATTACAATGAAACCGGTAATGGACGACTCTTCATTGTGCTTCAGGGAATTTGCCGTTTCACTTTAGAGCAAGAATTGATGAACACAAAATCTTATAGGGTTGCTATTATTCGATCAAATACGAAAGATCTGCAAGAATCTGATGTTTCAGAAAACATTAACCGAGAAAATTTATTAAGCACTGTTGAGCATTATCTAACTATCCATGAAATGGAACATCATTGGAATAGTATTATACAAACGCCTACATCTGTATTAGTGGATACTCTCTCAATTCTTATACCTTTTGCACCTGCAGAAAAACAAGCCTTGTTAGAAGCGCCAGACATTGCAAGCCGTGCTCAAACTCTTCTTGCTTTAACTGAGCGTTCACTGATGAAAGAAAAAGGAACATATAATCGTTTAAATTAATGGATCTGAAAATATGAAAAAATGATTACTGATCCCAAAATGCTTGAATTGCTTGTTTGTCCAATTACAGGAGGAACACTTTCTTTAAATCGAAAAACACAAGAGTTGATTTCACTTAAAGCAAAATTGGCTTATCCTATTCGTGATGGTGTTCCTATTATGCTTGCTTCAGAAGCTCGTTCTTTACAACCAAATGAAAAATAAATAACTTTTGTATTTAAGAAGTAATTTATAGATCAAATTAATACCTGTATAAATTCTTCCCTAACCAATCTTTATGCATCCTTTTTTACAAAAGAAATGCTTTAATTAAAGTGAGATTATATTTTCCATATTATATTGGAAATGTGAGAATTAGATCTGCTGTTTGTAGTTGGAAAATGAACTGATTTTGTGTGGTAAGTAAAATAAAGATTTTGATTGTTTGTTCTGATGAACAGCGTAAATAACTTGAAAATTCCAAGCAGGTTTAAAAAATCATTGAAAATGATTTATGTATAGCTTCGTATTTTAATAATGAAACGAAGAAGATTTGATCGGTGCAAAATAGGGTCAATATATTGTAGAGTCATTATTCAGAATTCAAAAGTTTTAAAGTACAACAATTGACAAAAAATAATGAACTCAATAAACTAAAGCTTGTATCAAGAAGGTATTTGTATAGCTTGATATATAATGTTTAAGATTTTTCTTATTTTCAAAAATTTAAAAGAAACGGTACATTACAAATGTGAAGCCGTTATAGTGTTATGACCACGATAAATATATGCATAGCTGATCAATTAAATCACTATGGAGTGCTGAATTGAGCTTGAGAACAACGTGAAGATTATTTTATGCCTCTAACTAACTTATCTTTTCCTGGTTACAGTACAAAGAAAGAGGTTGATAAGATGTTAGTTTTGTACAACGGGAAAGGATAGGAGTGTAGAAAAATGAATTTCAAAGTCGCAGTTGTTGGTGCAACCGGAAATGTTGGTCGTGAAATGTTGGCAATTTTGGAAGAGAGAGGTTTTCCTGCCAGTGAAATAGTTCCTTTAGCTTCACGGCGTTCATTAGGGCAAAGTGTTTCTTATGGTGATAAAACTTTAAAAGTAAAAGCACTTGATACATATGATTTTTCTGATACAGATCTATGCCTTATGTCTGCTGGAGGAAGCGTTTCTAAAGAATATGCTCCCAAAATTGGTGCAGCCGGTTGTGTGGTAATCGATAATTCGTCTACTTGGCGTTATAATCCTGATGTGCCTTTAATTGTACCTGAAGTTAATGCAAAAGCTATAGGTGGTTTTTCTAAACATAATATTATTGCCAATCCTAATTGTTCAACAATTCAACTTGTTGTGGCTTTAAAGCCTCTTCACGATGCAGCAATTATTAAGCGCGTTGTTGTCTCTACTTATCAATCAGTTTCTGGAGCTGGTAAAGCGGGGATGGATGAGTTGTTTGAGCAATCAAGAGCAGTTTTTGTTGCCGATCCAATTTCATCAAAAAAATTCACCAAACGCATTGCTTTTAATATCATTCCCCACATCGATGTCTTTATGGAAGATGGCTATACTAAAGAGGAATGGAAAGTAATGGCTGAAACAAAAAAGATTCTTGATCCTAGGATCAAATTGACAGCTACTGCTGTTCGGGTTCCTGTCTTTATTAGCCATGCTGAGGCCGTTAATGTTGAGTTTGAAAAAGCGTTGAGTGCTGATGAAGCACGCACCATTTTACGTGATGCACCAAGCTGCCAACTTATTGATAAATGTGAAGACGGTGGTTATATCACTCCTTACGAGTGCACTGGTGAAAATGATGTTTTTATTAGTCGCGTTCGTGAAGATATTACTGTTGAAAATGGTTTAACTTTTTGGGTTGTTGCTGATAATTTGAGAAAAGGAGCAGCATTAAATGCAATTCAAATTGCTGAATTACTTGTCTCTAATGGTTTGATCAAACCTAAAGCAGCAGCTTAAACAAAAACAGTAATATAAGGTAAAAAACTTGTTGTATGCTTGTAGAGTGGATTTTAAAAAAATAATTAGTAGAGTTTTTCGATTCAATTTGAAATTGAAATACTTAAAAAATCTATTTATTTGAATAACAGCTATTCATAGCAAAAAATAACATTATCTTTTCAATAAAAATGATTGAATATTCTATTAAGCTTTTATACTCTTCAATTTTCTTTCCAAAAATATTGAGTATATTGGAATTTCCCTTAGAAAATCTTGAAAAGTAAAAGAAAGATAAACACATATGACATTGAATAAATTGTCTTGGTATATTGTAATAGGAATATCTTTTTTTCTTTCCGCATTTTTTTCCCATGTTCCTTTTGCTCTGGCAGCAGATAAGTCAAAAATTAAACTTGGTGTTATGGAAGGAGAGGAAGCAACTGTTTGGAAAGTTGCTGTTGAACAAGCTAAAAAAGCCGGTCTAGATATTGAACTTGTTTATTTTTCTGACTACGCCTTGCCTAATGATGCTGTTAATGCAGGAGATATTGATGCGAATGCTTTTCAACATGCACCTTATTTGAATAATCAAATTATGCAGCGTGGTTATAAACTTTCGGTTGCTGGTTATACATTTATTTCCCCAATTGGTGTTTATTCCCACAAAATTAAAGATATAAAAGATCTACGTGACGGGGCAAGTGTTGGTATCCCTAATGATCCATCAAATGGTGGGAGAGCTTTGCTTCTTCTTGATTCTTTAGGTTTCATTAAGTTAAAAGATCCTCAGAATGTTCTTTTATCTCCACTTGATATTGTTGAAAACCCTAGAAATTTGAGGATTCGTGAATTGGATGCTGGTATCCTAGGACGAGCAATCAATGATTTTGATATTGCGATTGTAAATACAAATTGGGCTGTAATTACTGGGTTAGACTTACAAGAAGATGTTATTGCGTGGGAAAAAGTAGAAAATAATCCTTATAATAATGTCATTGTTGTGCGCACTATTGATAAAGATGAGCCATGGGTTAAGAAATTAGTAGCTGCTTATAATAGTGAACCTGTACGTGTGAAACTTAAAGAGGTTTTTGGTACAGCTGTTCAAACATCTTGGTAATTACGAATGGAAACCTCTGCTCTTATTTCTTTAAAAAACGTTAGTCGCTATTTTTCTAGCGCGTTGTCTACTCCGGCAATTGATAACTTATCTCTTGATATTCATGCAGGGGAAATTCTTGGTATTATCGGGCGTAGTGGTGCAGGAAAATCTACACTTATGCGCTGTTTGAATGGCTTAGAACAAATTGATGAAGGGGGTATTTTTTTTGAAGGTGTTAATGTTTCAAATCTATCAGAAACAGAATGGGCACCTTATCGTCAACGTATTGGGATGATTTTTCAACATTTTAACCTTTTATCTTCACAAAAAGTTATTGATAATATCGCGTTACCTCTCAAATTAGCAGGTATAAATAAAAAACAACGTTATCAACGCGCTTTTGAGCTTATTGAATTGGTAGGATTGTCTGGAAAAGAGTATCATTATCCTGCAGAACTTTCAGGGGGGCAAAAACAGCGTGTTGGAATTGCACGCTCTTTAGCGGCTAATCCAAAAATATTATTATCAGATGAAGCAACTTCTGCGCTTGATCCTGAAACGACGCAATCTATTTTGGAGCTTCTTGCGGATATTAATAATCGTCTCAATTTAACTATTGTACTTATTACACATGAAATGGAAGTTGTTCGTGCTATTGCGCATCGTGTTGTTGTATTGAATCAAGGGCGTATTGTAGAGGAAGGATGTGTAAAAGATATTTTTACATCACCGCAAGAAGATACAACGATTGCTATGTTGAAACTTGTAACGCCACAACTTCCTAAAGAATTAGCGCAAAAACTTAAATCAGTGGGTCAAGAAGCTGTTATTGAAATTAATATTGCTGGTGAAATTGCTCGGCAACCTTTTTTAAGTCTCCTTGAAGATGAGGTGGGATTAAGAGCACGTATTTTGCATGGTGGTATTGATACGGTTCAAGGTGAGAGTATAGGTCGCCTTTTTTTGGCTCTTCCAAGTCAAAATAAAGTGGCTTTGGAAAAAGCAGTCAGATGGTTGACGGAAAAAGGGCGATATTGTGAGGTTTTAGGTTATGTTTAATGTTCTTTTTCATGAGCTTCCTGGTGCTGTTTTTGATACATTATTTATGACAATTACTGCTTCTTTTATGGCACTTATTGTAGGTCTTCCGCTTGGCTTATTGCTTTATACAACTGCGTATGGAAGTCTTTTTTCATCACGTCTTATCAATCGTCCTTTAAGTATTATTATTGATAGTGTGCGTGCTATTCCCTTTATAATTCTTGCTTTTTACCTTCTTCCTGTTACGCGTATTGTTGTAGGAAGTGGTGTGGGAATTTTTTCTGTGATTTTTGTTCTTACTATTTCAGCTATTCCTTTTTATGCTCGTATAGCAGAATTATCTTTCAAAACAGTTGAATATAGTTTGGTTGAAGCCGTTCGTTCTATGGGGGCTAGTCGTTTTCAAATTGTTAGATATGTGCTTATTCCAGAAGCGCTTCCTAGTTTAATTACTGGTTTTACGGTTATGGTGATTTCTCTTATCAGTGCCACTTCACTTGCTGGATACCTTGGTGGTGGGGGTTTGGGCGATATGGCGATACGCTATGGTTATCAGCGTTATAATACTTCTATTATGACAATAGTTATTATCTTTTTGATTATTCTCAATATTTTTGTTCAATGGTTTGGTAATCGAGTTGCACAGAAATTTGATAGAACAAAGCATTAAGAAATTAAAGAGTTTATTTCTTTCTCTTCAATCATAGCAATAACAAGCCAATGTGCGATAAGAGCTGGATTTTTTAATTTATTGATTTCTATTGTAGTTTTATAATGGAGGACGACTCTACCAGAGGGGCGAATTTTTGCGTCGTCTAAAATAAAGCGGGCGCGTATTTGTGCACCTGTTTTTACAGGGCTTACGAAGCGTATTTTATCAAAACCATAGTTAATTCCCATTGTCGCACCTTCTAATTTTGGCAGTGCTTCATAAGCCAGTGTGGACAGTAGCGATAATGTTAAAAAACCGTGGGCAATAGTACCACCGAAAGGTGTTTTTTTTGCTTTTTCTTCATCTACGTGGATCCATTGATGATCATCTGTTGCAGATGCAAATTGGTTAATCATATCTTGTGTAACTAAGCGCCATTGTGATAAGCCAATTTCTTTTCCAATGAAATTTTTTATATCTTGTATCGCTATTGTTCGCTGCATAATGTCATTCCTATTTTATTTGACAAAAAGCTTATATATTCTCCCTTGCTTTTATAAAACCCATTGATTAGAGCATCAATTATAAAAGATGAAATATTTTACAGACAAGTGTGTTCCGCGAATAAATAATCTTCCTTTTTCAGATGGAAAAAATAATGGCAAGTAACGTAAGATTGACAGGTTTAGCACATGATTTGAAACAACGTGCAGAAAATTATCAACCTATCCGTATTGGACTTATTGGTTGTGGTGAAATGGGTACAGATTTGTTGTCAAGTGTTGTACATATGGATGGTATAACAATTGCAGCTGTTGCTACTCGAACACCGTTACGTGTTTTTAATGCTGCTGTTTTAGCATATGGTGAAGAAGGTCATGTGCGTGAAGTTGAAAATGCTACAGCTTTGATTCAAGCTATTGAAAAAGGTCTAATTGCTGTTACAGATGATCTTGATCTTGTTTTGCGCCATGAACAAATTGATATTATTGTTGATGCGACAGGTCATCCTGAAACAGGTGCTAAAGTTGGTCTTAAAGCGCTTGAAAATAATAAGCACCTTGTCATGATGAATGTTGAAGCAGATGTTACAATTGGTGCTTACCTTAAACATGAAGCGGATAAACGAGGTTTAATTTATACGCTTGGTGCTGGTGACGAACCTTCTTCTTGTATGGAACTTATCGAATTTGTTTCAGCTCTTGGGCATAAAATTGTTGCAGCTGGTAAAGGAAAAAATAATCCACTTATTTTTGATGCTACACCAGATTTATATGAAGAAGAAGCTTTGCGACGGAATATGAATGTTCGCATGTTAGTTGAATTTATTGATGGTTCTAAAACGATGGTTGAAATGGCAGCCATTGCTAATGCCACAGGTCTTCTTCCAGATTGTCCTGGGATGCATGGTCCACAAGCATCACTTGAAGATTTAAACAAAGTACTTATTCCAAAAAAAGATGGTGGTATTTTGGATAGGTATGGTGTTGTAGACTATTCAACAGGTCAAGGGGTATCTCCTGGTGTTTTTGTAATAGCTGAAATAGCACATCCACGTTTACGTGAACGTATGGAAGATTTAAAAGTCGGTGAAGGACCATATTTCACCTTTTATCGCCCATATCATTTAACTTCGATGGAGGTTCCACTTACTTGTGCACGTGCAGTACTGTACGGTAAAGCAGATATGACACCACTTAATTATCCAGTGGCAGAAGTTTGCGCTGTTGCAAAAAAGGATCTCCATCCTGGTGATCAATTAGACTCAATCGGCTTATATAGCTATCGTGCTTGGACAATGAGTGCTTCAGAAGCACGTGTACACAAAGCTATTCCTTGTGGCCTTTTAGAAAAGGCGACAGTTGTATCTGAGATTAAAAAAAATGAAATCATTACACAATACAACACCCGCCTCTTCGAAGATCAATATATTGTACGCCTTCGTACTCAACAGGACTTTTTATTTAATTCATTTTATAAATAAAATGTTGTTCATTTTAAATTAAAATTAATACTAACTCAAGTTATATTTTTATTTATTCACAATTTATTTATATAAGTCCGCTATTATGTTATTTTTCTTTTATAGAAATTCTTTCCTTTCAATCAAAATTCATCTTTCCCATCATCATTCAAGAACAACCATCGCTCTCTCTACTATAGCATGGTAACTTTTCCAAAACCAATCTGTTCCAAATTCCTGTGCTGATTTAGTTGGTGAACATTCTGATTTTAACTCACAAACAGCAAAATTAACCCACGGTTCAAAATGCCATGCTTCATGATAATAAGGGAAACCTGCTAGTTGTGGTTGAGGGTCTGGTCTTGAAAAATTTCCATATAATGCATCAACATAGTCCGGATTCTGAATAAACCCACCAACAACATTTCCATTTATCACTCTTTCCCATCCAGTAACTTGTTCCCAACGAATACCACCTAGCGCAGCCATTTCGTATTGGTCTGGATATGGAGAATATTGTCTCAATGCAGCGTTAACATCAATAAGATTAGGCGTTATTCTTATATGATAGACATAACTTGGCGACGTCCAGCCATGAGAGTAGAGCAAATTAATTGCAACATCTTGAGAAGTCGTTGTAGATACATAACCACCATGCAATCCCAATGCATGAGGGTGTAAATCTATATTTGTTACATGTTCCAATAAATTTATATCTGATGGGGGCGCAAACGGCCGTGACCCGTCTATACCCCAAGGGTAAAATCCCCTAGCTTTTTTATTTCTTTAGGACTTCTCGTATCTGCTCGATACACTATTTTATCATTAAGGTCATCAGCTAAAACAGAAAATGAAAATAGAAATATTAAAAAAGAAAAAATAAGTTTTTTCATATACTTTCCTCCCTCCTTTTATAATAAACATTATAGCTACAATCTTGCAACGTATTGTTTATTATAAGTAGTATAATAATATTTCATATTTTTTGTTTTGCTGATTTCTTTAATCTCTACTTTTGCTAAAAATTATACTTACAGTACAAGCCTTATCTTATGGCGTAAATTACTATCTTATTAATAAGCAGCTCTAGAACATGAAGAATTATATCTTGTTTTCCACTTTTTACACAAGAACCATGTGACCTTAATATAGATCAGAAACGATAACGTAGCCCTCCTGAGAAAGTACTTCCCGAAAAACCAGCTTTAGTTAATTTTTGCTGATAAACCACATCACCATGCAGAGCTATTTGAGATGACAACTGAGCCTGCACACCCACACCTGCTTCCATAGAAGAACCAAACGCACCTAATTGGAATGTATCTTTGAATTGCACAAACTGCTTTCCTCCAAAGTTGCCCATAAGATGCAGCTTGCCATAGAAAGACACTGAGCTATCTTCTTCCATTAAAGCAAATTCTTGAGCAAGACGCCCACCCAAACGCGTTGTTAATTGGCTAGGAGATCCCATATTAATATTAAAGCCATCAACATCCCGCGTGGAATTAAACATCAAATATTGATAGATAAGCTGCATCTGTGGCTCAAAAACAAGGCCTTCATGTCCAGTTAAGAAAGCTTTACCACCTGTTAAAGCTGCACGCAGTGGCTTGCCCGTTATTCTTGCTGTTTTACCTCGTGCAAGTGTTTCTACATCTCCTCGAGATAAACCGTATGATAAAAGGCCATTAATATAAAATCCCATATTATGCTGCAAACTAGCATAAGCCGTTACAGACCACTGATCAAAATTGCTTTTCTTACTTTTTTCAACATCTTGGGGTTGGAGTGACAATTTGCTATAAGTGCCTATAGCTCCAATAAATGCGCTATTTTGTTCACTTTCTAATGTACTTAGCAGGACAGCTGCATCTGCTGCACGGTAATCAAATTTTGCACCATAGCCATATTCTAAAGCAGATAAATCAGAAGTATAGGTGTGACTACCACCATAACCACGTACGAAAAAAGCCGGCTTTCCATTAAAAAATGGATCAAATGATGTCACCATTGTCCCTAACAGCTCAGTTTGATTGTTGATATCTATCAACCCAGCATAGAACAAAGCATTGGGCAAAAGCAAATAAGTTGGAACTTGTGGAACAATTGCTGGCTTAATTGGCACTATATCTGTATGACGAGGGTCAAATGGAATATTTTTACCTTCAAGACGGAAATCCCAAAAGTCTCCATCCCCTTTCACTAATCTTTTTTGAGGATCTGCTTTTAATTCAGAACCAGGACCGTAAGCAACAAGATGATATTGGTAAGGAGAGTTACCTAGTGTAACATAACCATGGTTTAATTGAAAAGAGTCTTTTTTTGCTGCTCCGGAAACCTGTACTATTGATACACTTTGCTTGTTATTATTTCTATTTGCTTTTGAGCTTACAGTTCCCTGACCACTTCCTCTTATTCCATTACTCGACGCACTCATATGAATTTTAGTAGTTCCTCCAGCAGTACTACCATAAATTAAAACACGATCGGTTTTATCATCGTCAAGTGAGCCATCTTGACCCACTTGAATGTTAAGGTGAAGTTGTGCATCACCCTGAGCAAGATAAATACTATGATATCCTTTTCCAATATTTAGTGTTTGGTAAACGTCTGAAGTTGGCTTCTCAAAGATAATTGCACTATCTTTAAGCATTATACCTGAAATTAATGAAGATGGTTTTTTAAAATCTTGATTTTTCCTTTTTGTTAAAAACCACTTAGATTTATTAGTTAAATAAAATAGAGCATTAGAGTTATTATCAACTTGCGAACCACCAGTTAGTGAGGAATTATTAGTTGCAAGCATTATAGCAGATCCATTTTTGGCTTCTAATAATAAATCACCGGAAATATTTGAATCTTTCAAGGTAATAAAGCTTTTTGCTGTTTTTCCATGAATAGCTATGCTATTTGGAACTTTTAAGGTTGTTAGTGTTAAATTAACGACTCCTACCTCTGATATCTTAGGTATATGATGGGCTGTTGTTAAATTATTTGACGTAGATCTTCGAGATCTTTTAAGGTGTGTTTCAGTTGATTTTTGAGATCCCCAAAGGCTTATACCGTAAGATTCATCGCTTTCTGTACCTTCTACTGTAATAGTTGACCTTCTAACATTTACTATTCCACTATCGATATGGATTCCTTTAGCAATACCTGTTAATTCAGATTGGAGAAGTGTTGTTTTTGCTCCCTGTGTGACATGTAGTCCTTTTCCTTTGTTTTTGGATCCTTTAATTATGACTTTGTTTGCATCAAGATTTGCTCCTTTTCCTTGAGCTTTAAGGAAGTCTGTATCATTATTGCCTGTATGTGTCATATTTACTTTATTTAGAATAGCTTTTCCTACACTTAAACTTACACCGTGACTTCCTTTAAAGCTCATTGAAGTATTACTCATAGTTATTTCAGCATTTTCAGCAGTTATTCCTGTATCAAGTTTATTCAAGTTTGAATTAATTAGTCTTACATGTCCACCTTTGGTTATATGAGCACCTTTTCCTTTATCATTTCCATTGATTATTGTATCTATTACTCTAATTACAGATTCTCTTCCTTCCGCCTTAATAAAGTCAGCACTTTTATTACCTTCGTAGCTCATCAGAACTTTTTCTAAAATGACTTTTCCTTCATAGAGCAAAACACCGTGCTCTCCATTAAACTTTATTGATCCATTCCCCATCCAGACCGATCCTTCTTTAACGGTTATTGCACTTTGAACTTTTGTAAAGTGCGATTGGTTTAAAGTAGCATGTCCTCCTTTTGTAACATGCAATCCTCTTCCCCTTCCCCATCGATCACCACTAATCACGGTTTTTATCGCAGTAAAACTTGCCCCTTTCCCTTTCACCTTGATGAAGTCTGGAATGTCAACATCCTTAAGAAGCTTGTTATCTCCCTTATATTCCACAATAACACCCTTCAACAAAACATTCCCCGTTGCAAGATTAACAGCATAATCCCCATGAAAGTTAATCTTCCCATCCTCCATCCGGAATTGTGCATTAGCAACCATCACCCCATTTAGAACATCGGAAAAGATCGCACTCTTCAACATCACACGGCCACCATTATTTACATAAACACCCCTTGCTTTATCCTGCCCATCGATTTTAATGCCTATTCCCTTAATATCCGCAGTGTTTAAAACCCTTTTACCCTCTTTGTCTACAACGCTATCTGCCTCAACCTTTAAGAAAGTAGCATCGGAATTACTACCCCTATACTTCATAGACAAATTATTTAACAAAACACTCCCCTGCTTGAGCAAAACACCGTGCTCTCTTTCAAACTCTATCGATCCTCCCACCATACTGACATTCCCCTTTACGATAGTCATACCCTCTGCAACCTCTTTCAAAGTAGTATCAACCATCAACAGCTGTCCATACCCCATCTTTATCCCCGTACCTTTATGACCAGACCCTGTAATATGGACATCATTTAATACAGCATACCCCTGATCAAAATAAATACCGTAGTCTCCCTTAAAACTAATGGATCCCTTACCCATCACCAGAAACCCATTCCCCATCACATAAGCCCCCGTTTTAACCCCCTCAATATTCACCCCCTTCATCATGACTTTTGCTGAGTGACTCACCTCCACCCCTGCCCCTGCCCCTACACCTTCAACTGTATCTTCAACTGTATTTGCAACTGTATCTTCAACTGCAACTGCAACTGTACCTTTATTCTCTTGTCTTGTAATTTTGAAACCACTTAAAAAAGCATTCCCCCCTGAAACACTGATACCATACCTTCCACTAAAGGTAACCGATCCTCCCACCATGTGCACAATCCCTTTTGAAATAGTCATACCCTTTGCAACATCTCTCAAGGTAGTACCAGTCAACCGCACTGCTCCCTGTGTCATATACAGCCCTGTACCCTGATTGTTTCCTTCAACAACCACCTTTTCTAAGAGAACCTTCCCTCCCCCACATAGACCCCCGTACCACTTCCTGTAATCCTCGTCTCTATCAACTTAGCCATCATTTTTCCTCCCACCATCACCCCATACCCATTCGTAAACTCAATCCTCGTCTCCTTCTCCACTGCCAACGTCCCACTCCCTGTCATAGCTACCCCTGTTCGTACATTTGAAATCTTTACTCCCCCACTCAACGTCACCGTCAGCTGACTTCCCTCAGCACTCACCCCCGTTTGTACCCCTGAAATATCCACCCCCTCCAACGTCACTATCCCACCCCCCACTGCATAGACCCCCACACTCACCCCATTATTCCTACCCCTCTCACTTCCAGTTCCCACAATCCTTGTTTTTGTCAAATAAGTACTCACCAATCCTTCAACCTTCACCCCATACTCACCCATAAAACTAATCTCTGTTGTCCCCCTAATCATCAGGCTCTTTCCTCCCCTCGCATAAACCCCTTTCCCAACCTTTGAAATCTCCACCTTCTCCAACGATATCGTCAACTCCCCATTCCCCGCCCCTCCCACCGCATACACCCCCGTGCCCATACCACTTTCCTCTCCCTTAATTGTCACATCATTCAAGTTAACACTCTTCACCAATTTCTCCACATAAACGCCCCATCCACTCTCTTTAAAGTCAATGGTTGTTCCCTTTTCTATTATCAACGTCCCCTTTTCCGCATACACCCCCGTTTTAACCTTTGAAATCCCCACCTTATCCAACATCATCTTTCCCGAGCTCTCCATTATGACCCCCACTCCCTTATCCTGTCCCGTAATCGTTGTCCCCTTCAACTCAGCCGTCACCTCACCCCCCACCATCACCCCATATCCACCCATAAACTCAATCCTCGAGTTCTCCCTAATCATCAAACTTTTACCCCCCATCATTCTCACCCCCATTTCAACCTTTGAAATCTCCACCTTCTCCAACGATATCGTCAAGTTCGTCCCCCCCATCCCATAGACCCCCATACCCTTTCCACTTCTCCCTCCTATAATCTTCATCTCTTTCAATTTAGCCGTCACATCACCCCCCACCATCACCCCGTACCCACCCCCAATTGCTAAACTAATCCTCGTCACATTCTCCATCGTCAACGTCCCTTTCCCCAACATCGTCACCCCTATTTCAACCGCGTCAAACGTCACCTTTTCTAAGAGAACCTTCCCTCCCCCCGCATAGACCCCCGTACTCCCCTTTCCACTTCCCGTAATCGTCACATCATTCAACTCAGCCATCGCCGTATTCCCCAGATAGACCCCAACCCCATAATTCCCCGTAAAATCAACTGACCCTCTCTTCATCGTCAAGCTCTTCCCTCCCTTCACATACACCCCCATTGCCACCCCTTCAATCTCCACCTTATCCAACGTCATCTCCAACGTCTCACCCCCCACCGCATACACCCCCGTACCCTTTCCATCTCCCGTAATCGTTGTCCCCATCAAACTCGCACTCGTCACCCCATTCCCCATATACACCCCATAATCCCCCATAAAACTAATCGTCGAGCTTCCACTAATCATCAGACTCTCCCCCTTCATCATAGCTACCCCCGTTTGTACCTCTTTTATCGACCCCCCAGTAATCGTCAGACTTTTACCCCCCATCACCCTCACCCCCATTTCAACCTTTGAAATCTCCACCTTCTCCAACGATATCGTCAACTCCCCATTCCCCGCCCCTCCCACCGCATACACCCCCGTACCCTTATTCTGTCCCGTAATCGTTGTCCCCTTCAAACTCGCTTTTGTCACCAAACTCCCCAGATAGACCCCAACCCCATTATTGCCCGTAAAATCAACTGATCCCTTCGTTATCGTCAACGTTTCTCTTCCCTCAACCCTCACCCCCGTTCCAACCTTTGAAATCCTCACATCGTCCAACGTCATCTCCAATGTCCCACCCCCCATCGCATACACCCCCATACTCCCAACTCCCCCACCCGTAATCACCGTCTGCGTCAAACTAACACTCTTCACCTCTCCCCACACCCCAACCCCAACTCCATCCCCCACAAACTCAATCGTCGAGTTCCCCCTAATCGTCAAACTCTTACCTTCCTTCTCCATATAGACCCCCATTTCAACCCCTTTTATCTCCACCTTATCCAACGTCATCGTCAAGTTCGTCCCCCCATCGCATGTATCCCCATACCCTTATTCTTTCCCGTAATCGTCACATCATTCAACTCAGCACTCGTCACCCCATTCCCCACATACACCCCATACTCACCCATAAAACTAATCGTCGAGCTTCCACTAATCATCAGACTCTCCCCCTTCATCATAACTATGCCCGTTTGTACCTCTTTGATCGACCCCCCAGTAATCGTCAGACTTTTACCCCCCATCATTCTCACCCCCGTTCCAACCCCTGAAATCGTCACATTCTCCAACATCATCGTCAAGTTCGTCCCCCTCTCTGCATACACCCCCTGACCACTTCCCCTTCCCGTAATCCTCATCCCCATCAAACTCGCATTTGTCACCAAACTCCCCACATAGACCCCATAGTTACCCCAACTTGCTAAACTAATCGTCGACCCTCCCTCCATCTTAAACACCCCCTTCTTCGCATACACCCCCACTCCAACCTTTGAAATCCTCACATCCTTCAACGTCACATCCCCCACCGCATGTATCCCATACCCACTTCCCCCTCCCGTAATCCTCGTCCCCATCAAACTCGCACTCTTCACCCCATCCCCCATATACACCCCATACTCACCCATAAACTCAATCTTCGTCCCATCCTTCACCGTCAACCACCCACTTGACATAGCTACCCCCGTTTGTACCTCTTTTATCGACCCCCCAGTAATCGTCAGACTTTTACCCCCCATCACCCTCACCCCCGTTCCAACCCTTGAAACCTTCACCCCATCCAACGATATCGTCATCCCCGCCCCTCCCATCGCATACACCCCATAGCTATCCCCACTATCCTTTCCCGTAATCTCCACACCCATCAAACTCGCACTCTTCACCCCATCCCCCACCATCACCCCCGTTCCCGTAAAATCTGTTACAGACCCCTGATTCATTATCAACATCCCCTTCTCCACCCTCACCCCCGTTTGTACCTTTAAAATATTCACCATATTCAACGTCACATTCCCTCCCACCGCATAGACCCCCGTCCCACTTCCCTCTCCCGTAATCATCACCCTTGTCAACTCAGCACTCTCCACCCCCTCCCCCACCATCACCCCATATTCCGTAAACCCTTTTACCGACCCCTGATTCATTATCAACGTCCCCTTCTCCACCTCCACCCCCACTCCAACCTTTGAAATCGTCACCATATTCAACGTCACATTCCCCGAGCTCTCCACAATCACCCCATAACTCCCACTTCCCCCTCCCGTAATCGTTGTCCCCATCAAACTCGCACTCTTCACCCCATCCCCCACCATCACCCCCGTTCCCGTAAACTCTGTTACCGACCCCCCCTCCATCTTCAACACCCCCTTCTCCACCCTCACCCCCACTCCAACCTTTGAAATCGTCACCATATTCAACGTCACCTTCCCTCCCCTCGCATACACCCCATAGCTATCCCCACTATCCTTTCCCGTAATCTCCACACCCATCAAACTCGCACTCTTCACCCCATCCCCCACCATCACCCCCGTTCCCGTAAAATCTGTTACCGACCCCCCAGTCATCTTAAACGTCCCCTTCTTCGCATACACCCCCGTCTCAACCTGTGAAATATTCACCATATTCAACGTCACCTTTTTCCCTTCCATATACACCCCCGTACCCTTTCCCCCTCCCGTAATCGTCACATCCATCAAAGTAGCACTCTCCACCTCCTCCCCCACCATCACCCCCGTTCCCGCAAAATCTGTTACCGACCCCTCAGTCATCTTAAACGTCCCCCCCATCACCCTCACCCCCGTTTGTACCTTTAAAATATTCACCATATTCAACGTCACATCTCCACCCATCGCATACACCCCATAGCTATCCCCACTATCCTTTCCCGTAATCGACCCCCCAGTCATCTTAAACGTCCCCCCCTTCACATACACCCCCATCTTAAACCTTGAAATCTCCACCTCACTCAACGTCACATTCCCCGAGCTCTCCACAATCACCCCATAACTCCCTCCACTTCCCCCTCCCTGAATCGACCCCCCCATCATAGTAGCACTCCCCCCCGTCACACTAAGCCCCACCGTAGTTCCCTGAATCGACCCCTTTATCACCTCCAACGTCCCCTTTGTCACCCTCGCCCCCACTCCAACCCTTGAAATATTCACCATATTCAACATCAACGTCCCCTCCCCCATCATCTCAGCCCCCACACCCGTACCCTTTCCATCTCCCGTAATCGTCATATTCATCACCTCTCCCCTCCCCTTCCCCTGCATTATCACTCCCGTACCCCCATTTGCTAAATTAATCTTCGCCCCTCCCCCATCACAGTAGCATTAGCCTTTCCATTCCCCATAAACACTATCCCCGTCTTGACATTACTAAAACTCGTACCCACCAACGTCACAGTCCCCCCATCCTTCACCCCTATCCCCCCTCCATTAACCGTCACCCCCCTCATCAACGTCACCTCTCCCCCATCCTTCACCCCAATCACATAATCTCCATCTCTCCTAACCCCTATCGATCCTTTAAGTACCGTAACAGAAGACTTTGAATCCTTAACCAATATCCCCTTATACACCCCTGTAGCATTGACATCATTCAACGTCAGCTTCCCCTGCCTTTCCACCTGAATCGCCGGATTAGTATTACGCTTACCATTATCCGTGATCGTCAGCTTACCTACTATCGTAATCACAGCCCTCCCCCCATGCACCTTCACAGCAGGCTTAAGATCCTTACCCATATCTATATCTCGATTACCACTCAGCTCCCCATTACTACCACCTATACCACCCATCACCCTCTGATACTGCCCCCTCATACTCACCCTCCCATACCCCCCCTCATACACCCCATCCCCATCACACTCGATTTTCCCAGTTTCACTATCACCCCTAGGATCACCAGCCTCCCCACTAGCACTAGTATTAGTAAACCCATTACAATTCAGTGATTTGGCATACACTTTTGTTTGAGCCGTAATAAGAGCAAGACCCGCCAGAACAGCTGTCGAGAGAACACACAAACAAACATGATGTTTTAACACACAACGCATAACCATAAACCCATACATCCTCTTTAAATCACCCTGATTAAAAGAGACAAAATCTTCTTAAAAAAAAAGAAAAAACAAAAATGAAAACACACATGAATGGCTTGATCCCCAAATCAAACGCCCCCAGAAAGCCTTCTACAAAAAACATCAAAACAAAACAAAATGCTCTCTAAACACGATCCTAAACACAGATCCAAAATAAAAAAATAAACCTACAAAACATAAAAGGGAAAATAAACACACCTAAACCATAAACGATAAATCAAACTTATAAACAAATAGGATATGTGTTGGAAAAGTTTGTTTAGGTAGTTTAGTAATTTAGGGGGAGTTTTGAAAAGGAATGTGAAAATTGGATATTTTTGTTTTTGTGGTTTTTTGGGTTGAGTGTGTTTTTGTAATGAGGTTGGATGTTGTTGTAGTGATTTTTAAATATTGTGAAGATGTTGTAAATTTTTTAGTCATAAAGCACCTAAATTTTTAAGTATAGAATGTTTAAAAATAAGCTTTCCTTTGAAGACTGTTTGTATCAAAGGGAATATTTAGTTTTGTACGTATAGTTTATTTTGGGGTGTTCGTAAAGTGGCAACAAAGTTACAGTTTGAGATAAAAGTTTTGGGTTAGTTTTGGGATTTGGGTCGGTTTTGTTTGGGAAATTGGGTGTTTTGGTGATGAAATTGGGGAAAGGAAAAAGGTTTTTTTATTGCGGTGTTTTGAGGGGGTGCAGAAACATGTGAATAGTTGATTAATTGTGTTGAAGTTGCGGGGATGTTTCTTGATTTTTTTTTTGCGTTTTGAGTAAAATGGTAAGGGGTATATAACAACGTATGTGTTTTTAATCACTAAAAAAGCATTGTACAATTTGTGTTTCATTAACATTGTTTTTGTGTTAATGCAATACAAATCAAATAAGAGAGTAAATTCTACAACCTAATAAATAATATTCACTAAAATCGCTTTTAAGCGATTTTAGCTTTGTGTAAAATATTCTGAAAATGAATTTGATTGTTTTAAGAGGGTGGAAAGGTGACGTTGTGATTTTGCTCTTTTATATCACAATGAGAATTGTAATTATTTCCGAATCGGATATTTAAAAGACGTTTTAACTTATAACAAATAAATTTCCAAAAATACGCTCTAATACCCTCAAGATAAAAAATAGAATGCTGAATTATAAACTATCTATTAGAATGTTAGGATAATATTAGAAAAATATTTAATACCGTAGAACTTATCATAAATACTCTTTCACGATAATAAATAATAGCTCATTTACAGTGTAGGTCCTGTCTAAACTTCATGATTTCTAAAGAACAATCGCTTTATGCATAATGTATTTTTTAGAAATTGAATTTGTGAATTTTATTCAAGAAAAGAGTAAAATTAAAAGTAGATATTTCCTCAAAATTACGTTCTTGCCTTTTAAAAACTCTTTATAGTAGAGAAAAAGAAAATATTCAATTTATGGTATAATATCTTTAGTTATAGTCCACTAATGGGTACCAATTTTGTACCGTAAACAATTTTCCAAATAACACCAATATTAATCTATATGCTTTATTATAATGTATAAGCAGAAATAAATTCTAAAGAGGATTGTTTATGTATAAAATTGATTACAATAGTTATCGTGCTATACAAAGTTTTAATCGTCGAGTTCGTTTTTTAGTTATGCATTACACTGCGGTTAATTTTGAAACGTCCATCGCTCTTCTTACAGGCCCCTTAGTTAGTGCTCACTATCTTATTCCTGATCCTTCAGAGAAAACTTATCTTGAAGCCGGTTTTAAGGATATCCATATTTTTAACTTAGTTGATGAACATGAACGTGCATGGCATGCTGGTGTAAGTTCATGGAGTGAACATAATAATCTAAATGATACATCCATTGGAATTGAAATCGTTAATCTAGCAACCACTGAAAATGAAGTATTTACATTCCCCCCTTATAACCCAACACAAATTGATGCAATAAAAGAACTCGCATTGAATATTCTTCAACGTTATCCAGATATCACGCCAATTAATGTCGTTGGTCATAGTGATATTGCCATTGGAAGAAAAAATGATCCAGGAGCAGCTTTCCCATGGAAACAGCTTTATGAAGCAGGTATAGGAGCATGGTATGATGATGAATTAAAAAATTGTTACCAAAAAGAGTTTTGTAATCACACATGCTTGGAAAAAGCAAAAAAACAGGTTGTTGCTAAACTAAAGCAGTATGGATACGATACCTCAACCGCAAAAACTAAATGCGGATATAAGAATCTAATCCGAGCATTTCAGCTTCATTTTCGCCAAGAGAACTATAATGGAATTCTAGATGCTGAAACAACAGCAATTATTTATGCCTTGGTAGACAAGTACTTTCCCAACGCAGTAGTCTAAGTCATTTTCATCAAAAGAACTGTCAAAACAGTAGCTTCTCATATTTGCAAAGACCATCTAAAACTCTATTAACACTAAAATACGTTGTGATCATCTAAATTTATCTGTAATTATAATCGATCACGATAAACAGAATTCCGCATCTTAACTATTCAAAAATTTACATTATGAATAGCTTTATTATTTTTAGCTTAATATCGCGTAATGATATGTAAAATCCTAGATAACGATGTAAAAAGCAGAAAAAAGTAGTTCTGATAAATCTACTTTTATTAATCAATAATGACTAAAAAATATAAAAACCTTTTGACACTAATTTCCCAAAGATTTTTTCAGAAGTTTAATGCACACGCCACCCAAAGAAAATATTTATACTGGATAAAGCAAAATAATTTCAGAAATCCACTGCAAGCTTGTCTTCAGCACCAGTTTAGAAATAACAAAAACAAACACCAAAATCGACATTTTATTCGTATCACAACAAATTCATATTCATTTGGATGGTGTTTTTATATCATTTTTAAGTTAAATACGTAAATAAACCATACTAAAATTAATTTACTTTTTCGAAGCACTAATTGACTTAGTGTAACAGATAAACTGTTTATAATGCCAATTATACTCCAATCAAAGCACGCAAAAGAATGTGCTATATTAAGCTGAAATGGACAGTTAAAAAACTTCCAATTTTCTTTAATCATTCTTATTTTGATGGCAACATTACTCCTGTTAAATTAATATTCTTGCCACTCTAAAAAGCACTGTCCTTTTGTTACACCTTTAAAAACAATAAAAACCTATCATAAACTGAACTTCAGAATTATTAATTCTATAACACATTAGAATTTATAGGCCACACCCACACGAAAATCATTGGTCTTGTAATCAAGCTCCAATTTATCCTTAGCAAATTTCTGCTTACCAAAATCTGAGTAACGATATTCTACACGCAAAATGACGTTATCAGCCATCGCAAAATCAATACCACCGCCAAGGGTATAACCTACCATCATTTTTGTTTCATCCGATAAATTAAAAGAGTTTATTTCCTTACCCGCCACCTCAACTGACCGTGAAAAGATGTCTTGAAGTTGCGCATAAGTAACACCAACAGCGATATAAGGCATAATACGATCAGCTACAAAACCTATACGCATTCGTGTAGCACCAGACCATTTTTGTCTTAAAGTATGATTATAAACTTCAATAGGTCTTTCTATTTCTGCCTCACCTGGAATCGTCTCTGCCCCACCATCATGGGATGATCTCCTTCCAAATGGTGAAAATTCTCCTACAGCTCGTTTTGACCTTCTTGTACGCCTTTCTGCCTCTTCTTGCATTTGCGGCTGATCACGATCACTATCATAGACCTTATAGAGTGCATTACTTCCTTCCCGTTGCAGAGGAATTTCATTTTCCGCTTGTTTTTGTAGAAGAACTACCTCCATGTCTGGTATTTCTGGCCGTCGTAGAGGAACCTCACCTACTTCTTGTCCTTGTAGATACACCACATCTTCTGGGATTTCATACTCCCTCTTATTAATAACTTTTGTATCTTGTTTATTAGACCAGGCTATATCCGTATCAACACCTAGAACAAAACTATTCCCAAGACTAACATTGGCTCCCGCATAAAGACCTCCCATAAAACCAGAAAGCTGAGGCAATGCATCTTTCCCAACTGGTGCCCATTCTCTACTAGACCCCTGTTTAGCGTATAGACTCCGATCACTTTTACTCGAAAAACCACCAATCTGGCCTCCAAGATAAAAACCATCCCAAGAGAAAATAGGCGCAGCAATAACTGGTGAAACAACAGAACTCGCTTCAACAGGCGCAACAACTGGTCTTGACTCTCGAGGAATTCTAATATCTGCTGCTTGTGTCATAGAAGCTGTAAACAGGGTGAAAATAGACGTACTAACTAAATATTTCGTATTCATAAACACCTCCAGAAATAACTTTTAAAACACATAATGGATATTATTCGCACATTTTTCCAAAAGAAGCTACAATAAAAGTGATGCAATCATAAAAAAGTGAAATTTGTAGAATTAAAAACAATTTGGTGTTTATATTTTATTATCCGTGATAATGATCCAGCCTATTAACAGCTCAATTCTATCTCGTGTGTTTTCCCTCATAAGTAGCAAAATTCATTCAAACCTAGAATAGTAAGCTTTCAATAACAAATCCAAAATCTTAAAGGATTTGGAGTTTCCAAAATCTATCAGAATTATTGCAATTTAATAGTATTTAGAATTTCATTTTGACGTTTTAATTAAGCCTTTTTATTATCCTTATAATGTTAATTAGAATTTTATAGTCCTTTTTTTCAAGATTTTCATAATTCTGCACAACAGGATATAGAAAACTAAAATAGAGCCATCTATAAATCGCATAAAACTTAATAATATTTTTCACTGCAATTTCCGTGGATTTGCTCTTTTAAAACACACTAACTTTTTTATCATGATTTTTTGTAACAGAAATAATTTGACTGTTTTTTGTACTGTTTTATTAGGTTTTTAATCATAAAGATTGGACAATCTATAAAACCTTTTTGATTTTATCCTAATGATTTTGGAGAGCGCTTTTATAAGCCTTATTATTTGCATACAAAGCAGTCACATTAATTTTTTAGTCGTATTTCAATATTTTTGTACTTCAGTACAAAACAACAGAGTATCGGACTATTTTAAAACTCTTAAAAACTTACTCATCATATTACGTTAGAATGATGAATATTGTTTTGCGCTCTCTTTAACTTTATTAGATATTCAAGTAGCTTATCATTATTTCAAAACTAAATCGTCAATATATAAAGCTTATATGAAGCGTTATTTGGCAATTCATTCTCTCTCAATAAAAATAAACAAGTTTTTCTGCTTTTCTTGTCATTTTTTATCGTAGAAAACTTTTGCCACATCTCAACAGTGAGGGCATAATCCTTTCAAAGGTATCTCTTTAAAGTTATAGGAAACTCTATAATCCTACTTTTGTTTTTTCACAAACGCATCTTTAATTTTTCAAAATTTTAATGAACCGGTTGATAATAAGATATTCATAAAAGTCAAACCAGCGCGCCAGTGTTTTATGATTAGAATAGCAACAGCAACTTTGATTTATCTTATCAATGCAATTAAAATAATTCGCACAGAGTGCAAAAAACACAATTTCATGAACCACGATTGTAGTCCACATACTAATCAACACCAAGGTTCAGCGCATTCATAGAGTGAGATAATCAATCAGATAAAATACATTAAGTAAAACTATTGATACCTTTTGGTAAAACTAAACAAAGCATAAATGCAAATCTTAATGCAACCCCTTCACATTATATGAAAGATTATTCTTAAATGTTTTTACCTAATTTTTGTAAAAATAAAAAGGTTATGAAATATATTAATGATGGCAATAAATATGTCACAAGATCAAAAACAGCTCAAATATGCTTAGCCTTCAGCGTATTAAAGCGATCATGGGTAATTGGATATTTAAAAGGTATTTTTTGCACCATACTCAAATAGAACCAGTCAAAATAGAGCAAAAAAGAGATACTGGCTTTCACATCAAAGAAAAATGCAGAGCAAATGAAAATTTTATCAGCTGTAATCAACCGTAATAAGTAGATTGAAAAGGTGGGCTAAAAATTATCAATTCAAGAAAAAATCTATATATTACAATATGCTAAAGATGAAAAATGGTGCCGCATGCCGGATTCGAACCAGCGACCCCATCATTACGAATGATGTGCTCTACCAACTGAGCTAATGCGGCATAGATTTATTCATTAATCATCAAAATCAGTTCGAGGGTAATAACCAAAAGTATGCGCAAAAGCAAGTATGCAAATTTTTTATAAGAATTCACAAGACTCAACCATTATTGGAATTGAAAAAGGAGATTTACGGGAATTAATAATAAAGCCGTATCTTTTGCTTTTGGTAGTATAAAACACAAACAAACTATTTTACTCAATTTACAATTACACCCCACTTTGAAAAATGTAAAAAGAGATTACGCTTTTAAAGTGGCAAAATAATGTTTAAATGCTTTTATGAAGTATAAAAATATCTGTATTTTAAAAGTGAAAAAACTCTCTTGATCTAAGCATTTTAAAATGAAAAAACTGGATGCAATATTTAAAAGATTTAATGCTTTAAAGAAACTTTTAGCTTAAAAAGAATGAAGTTTTTTCAAAATTTTCGTCGAGTAAAAATTTTAAATTATTTTTACTGAAATTAGCGTGTATATCTTCCACATAATTGTGATAAATATTTGTTTTTAAAAGATATACTTTGTAAAAAACTATAAAATGAATAATCTTTTAGTGTAACTTTATATTTTTATTATTTATTTGATGCAGTTTAAAGAGAATTTTATTGTCTTTACAAGATTTATATTCTTATTATTACTTTATAAATATCACATTTACAAAAGTCAGCCATTATACCATTTTTGGATATATTGTTTGTAGGGAAGATTACAGTATTTTCAAAAATACAAAGAAGTTTTTTTAGAAATAACCTCATGATGGTTATAGACAATTTAACCATTCCAGCGTATTTGGTACCCTTCCGTACAGATTTTCCATAAAATAAGGATTGGGAATGAAAATTGTGCGCAACTTCATATTTTCAAATTAATCAGAACTAAGTACTCAGCGTTTCTTAATAGATCTATAGTGATTACGAGATAGTACATACATTCAAAAATAGAGGATTTTAATTTGTAGTTGTTAAAGATAATAGATTTTAAAGAAGCTTTTCATGATCTACACCAATACTTGATCTAACTGTGTTGTAGCCCATATGATGCATTCGCACAGTATGCACTATCAATATCAACGATTGATATTATAACAGTCAATATGACAAAATTGACAATATGAATATCGTTAATTCAAATAAAGAATACAAGGAGCCTATCCGATTTTATTATTTTAACGGAATATCCATATAACGCGTTAACAGAAATAGTTATATTATTGGGCTATTTTATAAAAGTTAAATACCACAAGAGTAATAAATAATAATGCTTGAAGAAAAAAACAATGAATTGAAGCGTAGTCTTCAAAGTCGCCATATTCAAATGATTGCTTTAGGAGGCGTGATTGGAACGGGTCTTTTTTATGGATCAACAGAAGCTATTCAATTAGCCGGCCCTTCAATTATTTTAGGCTATCTTATTGGAGGATTGATTGTCTATTTTATTATGCGAATGTTAGGGGAAATGTTAGCAGAAGAACCAACCTCAGGTGCTTTTAGTTTTTTTGCCTATAAATATTGGGGACATTTGGCCGGTTTTATCACAGGTTGGAATTATTGGTTTCTTTATATTGTTGTGAGTATGACTGAACTTATAGTCATTGGTTTATATCTTGACCACTGGATCTTAATTGATCACTGGAAATCAGCTTTTATTGTTCTTGTACTTGTTACATTGGTTAATCTTATTGATGTTCGCCTTTATGGAGAGTTTGAATTTGGTTTAGCTTTTATCAAAATAGCTGCTGTTGTTGGTATGATTGTTTTTGGAATCTTTCTTATTGTCACTGGAATGAATGGCTCTCAAGCAAGCATTCACCATCTTTGGGATCATGGTGGTTTCTTTCCTTATGGGGCAATGGGGGTTGCACTAGCTACTGCTATAGTAATGTTTTCTTTTGGGGGAATAGAGCTTATTGGTGTTGCTGCTGGAGAGGCTGAAAATCCACAAAAAACAATTCCAACGGCCATCCGTAAGGTGATGTGGCGGATCATTATTTTCTATGTTGGTTCTATTAGCGTCATTATGATGATAATGCCATGGAATATGATTGGAAAAGACAGTAGTCCTTTTGTTGCTATTTTTGAAACAATCGGCATTCCTGCAGCTGGTCATATTCTGAATTTTGTAGTGATTATAGCTGCCATTTCAGTTTACAATAGTAGCATGTATTCCAATGGGCGTATGCTTTATAGTTTAGCTGCGCAAAAAAATGCACCACGTATCTTTAGTAAATTAAATGCTGCTCGTGTTCCTTATATCGCCATCCTTTTTTCATCGGTTTGTACTGCAGTGATAGTTATTATTAATTTCTTTATACCAGAGAATATTTTTATCCATATTATGAGCATTACAACTGCGACAGCAGCGCTTACTTGGGCTATTATTATTATTGTTCATTTGAAATTTCGAAAAGCGCATAAAGACAAAAAAGATCCGTTTGTTTATGGATTTGGTTTATATCCTTACGCAAATTATCTTTGCCTTGGCTTTCTTGCAGTTTTGTTTGGCATTATGTTTGCAAGTGGTTTTAGAGAAAATGGGCTAATGATCCAACTTTTTAACACAATGGGAATTAGACAAACCTTTATTGAATCATACATCCCTGCACACATGCCTGATATGAGTTTGGCAGTTGTTATCATTCCCATATGGTGTTTACTTTTATTGTTAGCGTATAAACTGAAGCGATAACTCTAAAAAAGGCAATATCAATGAATTGATTGGAATAGATATTGGGGATAATAAAATTTGATAAGGTGACGCAAGTCTTTGGTGATTTGTGTGTTTTAAAAAATATCACTGTACAGCTTACTGAAAGACGAATTGCAATCATTGGTGCAAATGGTTCTGGAAAAAGTACATTTGTTCGCCTTATTAATGGTTTACAACTTCCGTCAAATGGTTTTGTGAGCGTTGATGGACTGGATACAAAACGCGATGCAAAAGCAGTAAAACGTAAAGTAGGATTTGTTTTTCAAAATCCCGATAATCAAATCGTGTTACCATTGGTGCACGAGGATTTATCGTTTGGCCTTAAAAATTTGAAATTAAGTAAGGAAGAAATCAAGCAACGTGTTGATGAGATCTTACAGCGTTATGATCTGCAGAACTTCAAAAATCATGCAGTACATTTATTAAGTGGTGGTCAAAAACAATTAATCGCTATTTCAGGCGTGATAGTCATGAAACCAGACTATATTATTTTTGATGAACCAACAACTTTACTCGATTTACGTAATAAACGCAAAGTTGCGCAAGTTATAGAAGAATTGCCACAAACAGCAATTGTTGTATCGCATGATTTAGAATTTTTAAAAAAATTTGATAGAGTATTAGTCTTTGATAAAGGGGAAATAGTTGTTGATGACGTGCCTTCGATTGCTATCAAAGAATATATGATGAAAATGTCATGATCAGTCTATACCTTCCACGGGATACATTTATTCACAAGCTTCCACCAGGAGTTAAATTACTTTTCCTTACTGTATGTGGAACCATTATATCTATGGTTTCATCTATACCTATTTTGTGCCTGTTTTTATTATCAGTGGTTTTATTATATAGAATTGCTAAGATTCCTTTGAGCAATATGGTAAGACAGCTTAAACTGATGAGCTTGTTTTTAGTTTTTATATTTATTTTTCAAGCTATTTTTAATAATTGGCTGATAGGCTTTGAAGTTATACTGCATTTTATCATTCTTATCCCTCTAGCATCACTTATCTCATTTACAACCAAAGTTTCTGATATGATGAATTCAATTGAATCAGGACTTCAACCTTTCCGACGCTTTGGTATTAATCCATCAAAATTGAGTATGGTTTTATCTATGGCAATCAGATTTATTCCAGTTGTTAGTGAAAAATTCAATGAGGTACGTGAAGCACAAAAAGCACGCGGATTGGATACAAATATTATAGCCCTTGCAATACCTGTAATTATACGAATAATAAGAATGGCTTCAGAGGTTGGTGAGGCATTAGAAGCTCGTTCTTATGATAGTAATATTGATGATACACTTTCTAAGGATGATGGGAATACTCATATTGAAAGAATAGTTTGATGAATACGAAAGATCTGGCTTATATTGCTCTATTTGTTGCTCTTTATGCAGTTTTAGGTCTTTTCCCTCCTATTTTTCTCCCCTTTTTAAATGGGGTTCCCATTACTGCCCAATCTATGGGGCCAATGTTAGCTGGATCTATACTTGGGGCAAAAAGAGGGGCTTTAGCATCAGTATTGTTTCTCTTACTTGTTGCCATTGGTCTACCTTTATTAGCTGGCGGACGTGGAGGCATTGGTAGCTTTTTAGGAGCGGGAGGTGGCTATTTGATTGGCTTTCCAATTGCTGCATTTTTTATTGGCTTTATGGTCCAATTGTTTTGGCTGCGGTTAAATTTTATAACATTAGTAATCATAAATATTATAGGTGGTTTTGGGATTGTGCACCTTTTTGGAATATTGTGGTTAGCTTATGTTACTAAGATTTCTTTGTTAGCAGCTTTGATGGGCTCACTAGGTTTTTTAATAGGTGATTTTTTGAAAGTTCTGATTGCATCTTCTATAGCAATTACAATTAAAAAATCTGTTCCTCTGATTCATTCAAAAGAAGAGTAGCTAATATTTATTGCTAGGTATATTTGCAAAACTTTTTCTTTAAAAGCTATAGATATATTGAAGTTCTGTTAACGTTATCTCAAAAGTATATTTTAGTTACTCTTACCACTCGCTTTTATTCATGCTCTAGAAAAATTGTGCTTTAATCAATAAGTTAAGCGATATTGACATTACGTTGAATAAAAAGGTTGATATGCAAGCTTTACGTTATCAAAGAATTAAAATACCAACAAGAAGGCTTCTTGGTATAACATTAATATAGATCAGAAACGATAACGTAGCCCTCCTGAGAAAGTACTTCCCGAAAAACCAGCTTTAGTTAATTTTTGCTGATAAACCACATCACCATGCAGAGCTATTTGAGATGACAACTGAGCCTGCACACCCACACCTGCTTCCATAGAAGAACCAAACGCACCTAATTGGAATGTATCTTTGAATTGCACAAACTGCTTTCCTCCAAAGTTGCCCATAAGATGCAGCTTGCCATAGAAGGACACTGAACGCCCCTCTCCAATTCTAGTAAGGAATTTGGTAAGACGCCCACCCAAACGCGTTGTTAATTGGCTAGGAGATCCCATTTTAATATCAAAACCACCAATATCCCGCGTGGAATTAAACATCAAATATTGATAGATAAGCTGCATCTGTGGCTCAAAAACAAGGCCTTCATGTCCAGTTAAGAAAGCTTTACCACCTGTTAAAGCTGCACGCAGTGGCTTGCCCGTTATTCTTGCTGTTTTACCTCGTGCAAGTGTTTCTACATCTCCTCGAGATAAACCGTATGATAAAAGGCCATTAATATAAAATCCCATATTATGCTGCAAACTAGCATAAGCCGTTACAGACCACTGATCAAAATTGCTTTTCTTACTTTTTTCAACATCTTGGGGTTGGAGTGACAATTTACCATAAGTGCCTATAACCCCAATAAACGTGCTACTCTGTTCACTCTCTAACCTATTCAAAAGAGCAGCCGCCTCTATTGCGTGATAACCAAACTTGCCGCCATAGCCATATTCTAAAGTAGATAAGTCAGAAGTGTAGTTGTGACTACCACCATAACCACGTACGAAAAAAGCCGGCTTTCCATTAAAAAATGGATCAAATGATGTCACCATTGTCCCTAACAGCTCAGTTTGATTGTTGATATCTATCAACCCAGCATAGAACAAAGCATTGGGCAAAAGCAGATAAGTTGGAACTTGTGGAATAACCGCTTTAACCCCAAACTTGATATATTTATTTTCAAGACGGAAATCCCAAAAATCTCCCTTACCTTCAACCAATCTTTGCCGAGGATCCGCTTTCCCAAATTTAGAACCAGGACCATATGCAATAAGATGATATTGATAAGGAAAATTAGGCAGCACAACATAATTAGAATCTAGTACAAAAGAATTTTGCTTTGCTTTTCCAGAAACCTGTATAATGGATATACCCGGATCATTTTTACCTGTGCTCACTTTTTCTCTTAAATGGCCTGACATACCAAGCACATGAACCGTAGTTTTTCCAGAAACATCACCATAAATCAAAATTCGATCAGATTTTTGATCACTTGAGCGGCTACCACCTTCCAAAGATACGTTAAGATAAATCTGTGCACCACCCTCTTTTGCATTGTAAGCCTCACCTGATCCTTTTCCAATACGCAGTGTTTGATAATCGTCTGAAGTTGGTCTTTCAAAAACAATAGCACTATCTTTAACCATCACATATGAAACAGATGACCACTGTGGATCTTGAGTTTTACTTCTTGTTATAATCCATCTCGAACCGTTAGTTAAATAAAGTTCACCAGTACTTTCATCAAAAACGCGAGCACCACCACTTAGTGAAGAAGCATCAGCCATAACTGTTACAGAAGATCCATTTTTAGCTTCTAATAATAAATCGCCAGAAATCTTTGAGCTTAATAAGGCAACATGACCTTCAGTTCTATCATTATAAATAGCTGTATTATCTGGAACAAGGAGAGTTGTTTTTTTAAAGGAAACAAGCCCCGATAAAACCCCCCCTGTTTGTCCTCTCTCTTGGGCTGGTTTTCTATGGAAGAATATACCATAAGATGCTTCACCTTTCACTAAGATGGTTGAATTTTCAACATTAACCTTACTAATCCTAGGATCGATAGGCGATGCACCTGCACCTCCCCTTGCAGAAAGATCAAAAGGCGCATTGTCAATTAAAAAACCGTGTGCACGAATAACATCAACACTACCATTCCTAAAATTAATCCAACCACCAAGACTTGCATGAAAAGCCATACTATTTTTCACACTCTCTGTGTTAGTACCATGCCCATTAATTTCCACTCCATCTAAATCAGTAGTACCTCCTAAAAACGATCTGACACCTGTTCCATTTATAAAATCAATTGACCCACCATTCATCGTACTTGTGGCAGCAGAAGAAGTAAACAAACCACTATTACGATCATTAAATTGAGAATCCCCTAGCATGCTAATATCTGTTCTAACCAAACTGACACTTGAACCTGTATTGACTGATATAACAGCCACATTCATTCCAGGAGAACTTGTATGAACTACTCCGTCACTTATTGCAATCATCCCACCGTTATCAACCTTAAGCTGCTCGAGTGAGTCTTTAACCTGACTATTTTGTATTACACCCGTTGGTTGTTTTCTGTTACCTACTATCACTTGCATTATTGTAGATATAAAATGGAAAGGATCTTCGGAGCCCATATTGGTGATAATCACAGTACCACTTCCTGCATCAACTTTTTTGCTTGTGAAGATTGTCTTTGTTGTAACAAAGTACGTACACGTTGGTGTTGGTACGCATTAACATCTATATTTTGAAAAAAACAAAGAACACTTACTGTAAAAACACACAAACACCTACGGTCTTTAAGCACTGTGATCATCATTTGATTATCCCGACAGAAATAAATAGAAATAATTTACAAAAATACTAAATAACCAAGAAAGGGCCCATAACATATTTTGAGCTGCTTTACAACATAATGTGCTTTATATGGTATGCTTTATTTTAATTGTGTGTAAAAAAAGTCTCATTATGGGTTCTAGTATTTTAAAGGAAAAGGATAAAACAATGATTCCAAAACATATAATACGAGTAGCGTCTATTTTGACTGCAATAATGAGTTTTGCGACTTTTTCTTGGGCAAATGTAACCATTGAGCATGCTTCAGGTTCTACGTCTATTCCCGCTTCTCCCAAAAAAGTTGTAGTGTTTGATCTTGCATCACTTGATAATATGAACCACCTTGGTATCAATGTAACAGTCGGGGTTCCTGAAGGCAAAAAGCCTGTATATCTGCAACATTTTGATGATGCACGTTATGAAAAAATTGGTACTTTTTTTGAACCAAATTATGAAAAAATTGCCACCTTTCAGCCTGACCTTATTATCATCTCTTCACGTACTCAATCCAAATATAAAGATTTATCAAAAATTGCCCCAACTATTGACTTGACAGTAGGAAATGAAAACTCTCTTAAAGACATCGAACGCAATATCACTATCCTTGGAAAAATTTTTGGCAAAGAACAAGAAGCTGAACAAGAAATCAAGAAACTCAATGAAATATTAGCAAAAGTTCGCAAAAACACCGAAGGGAAAGGCGCAGGGCTGATACTTATGACCTCTGGTGGAAAAATAAGTGCTTTGGGCCCTAAATCACGTTTTGATATCCTTCATTCTAGTTTTGGAATTTCTCCTGCAACAGATAAACTGATTGTGCAAAAGCATGGACAACTCATTTCACCTGAATTTATTTTCGACACAAATCCTGACTGGTTATTGGTTATTGATCGCGATGCTGCAATCGGGCGGGAAGGACAATCTGCAGCACAACTTCTCGACAATCAACTTATTCACCGTATAACAGCTTGGAAACAAAACCAGATCATCTATCTGGATTCTTGGAGTTGGTATCGAGCAAGTGGTGGTCTAACCGGATTATATGAAGCAGCAAAACAACTCAACGAAGCTTTTGCAAAAAGTAAATAATTTTACAAATAACTTGCTTACCATAAAAATAAAATTTAATAGCGGAGGTTGTTTTAACCTCTGCTATTTTCATTTTTCTTAAAGGAAGTTCAGTATGAAAAGTTACTGGATAGCCATAATAGTTATTGTTTTACTTTCTGTCGTAAGTATTTTTGTTGGTTATTCCGATGTAACACCTTCTAGCCTATTTTCAGGAGATCCGAATGCGTGGCTTCTTTTCTGGCAAACACGTATTCCCCGCACAGCTGCAGTGCTCTTAGCAGGCATGGCGCTTGCACTCTCAGGTATGATTATGCAACTTCTTACGCGTAATCGTTTTGTTGAACCTTCAACTGCTGGAACTGTCGAATCTGCATCACTTGGTATTCTTTTTGTTATGATTTTTGTTCCCAATATGCCTGTTCTTGGGAAAATGGCTGTTGCTACAACTTTTGCCATGGCTGGCACATTACTCTTTATGTTTTTATTACGCCAGATCCCTTTAAAATCTACCCTCATTGTACCACTTACAGGAATTATGTTGGGATATGTTATTGGTTCCTTAACCAACGCTATTGCCGATTATGAAATGCTACTTCCTTCCCTTCAAGCTTATTTGTTTGGTAGTTTTTCAATGATTCTTGATGGAAAATACGAACTGTTATGGTTATCCCTTCCTTTATGCATACTTGCCTATTTTACTGCCGATCGCTTTACAGTGGCTGGTCTTGGAGAAGATTTAACCAACAATCTTGGCCTTAATTATCGTGCAGTCATGTTGTGGGGGCTCTTTATCATTGCGTTAATTACTGCTGTGGTTATCTGCACAGTTGGTCGTATTCCCTTTGTTGGACTCATTGTTCCAAATCTTGTTTCAAGTTACAAAGGCGATAATATGCACCGTAGTGCTCCTTGGGTGGCAATTAGTGGCGCAGGAATGGTACTAATTTGCGATCTTTTAGGGAGAATTATTCACCATTCTTTTGAAATTCCTATCAGCGTAATGATGGGTGTTATTGGCAGCTTTATTTTCATTTTGCTTCTTTTACACTGGAGAAAACGTTTTGGGTAAAAAGAAAGCAACTATTCTCGTATTAACAACGCTTATTGTCATAGCATGTGTTGTAAGCAGCCTTTATATGACATGGAACATAACTATTTATACGTGGACATTTCGTTTAACAAAATTAGTTTCTCTTCTTCTTATTGCTTATACAATAGCTGTTTCTACTGTTTTATTTCAGACAATTATTAACAATCGTCTTCTTACTCCCTCTATTATGGGGTTTGATCAACTTTATATTTTAATTAAAACTGCCACTCTTTATTATCTTGGTTCTCTTTCTTTACCCTTTTTGAATGAAGAAGGACAATTTATTTTTGAAGCACTTATTTTGATTGTTTTTTCAATAAGTCTTTTCCATTTTCTATTTTCAGGAAACCTTAGAGGATTTCATCTTACTTTATTAATTGGCGTTGTTTTAGGCGGATTTTTCTTCAGCTTGCGTATGTTTATGCAATTACAACTCAACCCAGATCAAATGATGAATTTGACTGACATCATGTTTGCGAATTTTAATAAATTAAATACATCATTAGTAAGCTTTTCTACAATCATTGTCCTCATCATTAGCTTGATTGGTTGGCGTTTGCATTATTTGCTTGATGTTCTTGCTCTCGGGCATGAAGCTGCTCTTAATCTTGGAGTTGATTACCGCAAAAGTGCTACAGTTATTCTCATTTTTGTTTCTATTCTTGTATCCATTTCGACAGCACTTGTTGGGCCAGTCACATTTTTTGGATTGTTAGTGGCTAATTTGGCTTATGAATTATCACCTCAGGCAAAACACAGTGTTGTTGTGCCAATCGCAATATTATTGGCCATCATTTGTTTGGTTGGTGGACAATTTATCTTAGAACAATTCTTAAATATGGGAGGACGCTTAAGTTTTATTATTGAATGTTGTGGTGGTATTGTTTTCTTAACTTTGTTGATGAAGGGAAAATTCAAATGATTGAAATCAATCATCTTTCCAAAACTTATGGAGCCAGATTGGTTATTGATAATTTATGCCTTCAGCTACCAAAGGGGGGATTATTTCTCTTATTGGTCCCAATGGTTCTGGAAAATCAACTCTTTTAATGATGATAAGACGTCTTCTGCCAAGTGACAAAGGTACAATTAACATCGATGGTCTTGATATTTATAAAACTCCCCATGATGTTTTAGCTAAAAAACTCTCACTTTTGCGCCAAGATAATCCTTTGTCCGTCCGCTTAACCGTATATGATTTAGTGAGCTTTGGACGCTACCCTTATTCAAAAGGTCGGTATAATAATGAAGATAAACAGTTCATTGACAGTGCTATTCGATATCTGGGTTTACAAGATCTAAAAACACGATTTTTAGATGAACTTTCTGGGGGCAGCGTCAACGAGCTTTTATTGCAATGGTCATCTGTCAAGATACTCATTATGTATTATTAGACGAACCATTGAATAATCTTGATATGAAACATTCCGTTTCCATAATGAAGCAATTACGCCGTACTGCCAATGAATTAAAAAAAACCATTCTTCTTGTCATGCATGATATTAATTTTGCATCATCTTATTCAGACATGATTGTTGCACTCAAAGACGGCAAAGCAGCTTATTGTGGCAACCCAAAAGAAATTATACGTCCAGAAATTCTCAAAGAGATTTATGATATGGATATTCAAGTAAAAACAATCAATAATGTGCCCATAGCTCTCTATTATCAATAATTTTAAGATTCTTCTTTTAAACTTGCACACACTTTAAAATCTGCTAGAAACAATGAAAGTTGCATGTTGGGGAATAGTTTAATGGTAGAACAGCGGACTCTGACTCCGTTAATCTTGGTTCGAATCCAGGTTCCCCAGCCAAATATCAATAAAATCAATGAGTTATATAGAAGTTAGGGATTTTTGATTCCATTGATTCTATTAAGTTTTTTTGTGCACTATCCCGCACCTTTTTGAAGCTTTTTAATTGCTTCTATGGCGAGTCGTTTTCTATCAGCTGTCTTTGTATAGAGTGATGCCATATCGTCTTCAGTCCATCCAAAAATTGCTTTGAGTTGTGAAACAGTAGCTCCTGCATTGGCAGCTCTTGTTGCGGCTAATTTTCTCAAACCATGGGCTGATTTTTTTATTCCCGCTGCATTACATGCTTTCCTAAACAGATTGCCAAAACTTTCTTTAGTAAGTTTTTTTCCTTCTTTCCCGCAAATAAATGTCTCATTTCCGATGGGACCGGCTTCAAGAGTTTTTGCTAACTCAGGTAAAATGGGAAGAAACACATCTGTTTGGAACTTGCTCTTTTCTGTCTTTAAATGAATAATATTATCCGTTACATCCTTCCAACCGACGCGCACAACATCTCCCCGTCGTAAGCCTGTGTAGAGAAGAACATCAATCCATACGCGTTCATGCGTTCCAAGAGGCCATCGTTGATGATATTTATCGATGTCTTCTTCTAACCATGGAGAAAAACCCTCTGTATTAAAGGATTTGGGTGGTTTGATATTAAAGGCAGGGTTTCTGTGCAAAAGAGAATTATCAACTGCCCAATTGAAAAGACCATTTAAGGCTGTCAAAAAATGCCTTGCAGCGGCAGGAGTCTCACGTCTTCTCTCTACCGCATCAAGAATATGCTGTTTTTCTATACTTTTATAGGAACAAGTACCAATATGTTGAGAAATATTATTTAGGATTCTTTGTTTAACTTTTTTGGTTGATTCCGCTTGATTATGCCATTGCATACTTTGCAAATATTGGTGCATCAGCCAATCAAAAGAACCTTCCATAAGTCTAGTACGTTTTATTTGTCTTGGAAGGCCGTTTTGCGCTTCTTTGAGAGCAAGTGTATAATTGTCAACAAATTCTTGCGTTCCATAAGTTCCGTATACCCTATACCTTTGACCATGCCCGATACGCACATACCATATGGTTTTACCATGGCGCGTAATTTCTTTGATAAGGTGGGGAGGCCGTGGTTTAGGCATGACTAGAACTTAATACCGTCAACAGAACGGCAAGTGTTTTGAGTATTATATTCTCCTTGCTCATCTTCCAATGGAGGAAAATCATCAATGTTAAAGAGATTACAGTCTTTAGTTGATGGTGTTGTTATTGCTTTGAGATAAATTAAGAGTTCACCGGTTGGTTTGATTTCGATTAACTCACAACCTTGCTTTTTAGCCTCTCGTAAAGCCCGAGCAATGGCTGGCTGTGTTATAGTAGGGTAGCGATGAGCCATGTTAAATTTCCTTAATTTTGAGTGCACCCCACCTGTGGTGAAAAGTGTGCATGTGTGTGAAAGTGATTTCAAATTGGGTGGGGGCGCTTTAGAAGGAGACGTGAGGAAAAAAGCACCCCCTATGGGGTTAAGCAGCTTGCGTAAAGACACGCGTTTCTTGTTCTATTTCTTCTAAAAAAGTTTCGACAGCCTTATTGATACGTTCAATCTGCTCATCATCGCGTTGAACGCGTTGAACTTTGATACATAAGTGAGGTGATTTATCTACAAACAAGGGGTTGTAGCTAACAAAATCACACCATTTTCGCCCTGTGCAAGCCATTTGGAATTGCATTTGTAAGATATATTCAGGCTTGATTTCACTATCTAGCAAAAAACGTGTATACGTTGTTAGTTGAGGGCATTTGACCTCTATGAGCCCCTCATCACCAATAAGACCATCAGGACTAGCCCCTGCCATTTCAATTGTCGGATGAGGAATAAATCCGCACCGTGTGACAGTAACCAAACGTCTAAGGCTGTATTTTTGAATTGCACTGTCTTCATATTTACGTCCCCATCGCATAGCATGTGTTTCATAAGATAGACTTGTTATGCCCGTTAAGCGTTCTCCAATGAGTTTGAGTTTGTACTCTTCATATTTACTTGTAGGTGAGCCTTTAGCTGTTTTATCAACGATGCTGTTAATATTTGAAGCTGTGACTTTACCTAAACGAGCTTGAAACCACTCTGGTGTTCTTTGTTCCATATCACACCCCTGGTAGATCTTGTTGAGTTGGTGTGTGTGGTTGTTTTGGTGAAGGCAAAGTTTGTTGCTCTTCTTCCATTTGGAAGCGTTGCCTTTCCTTTAAACCTTCTAAAATAATTTGCCCCGTCTCATGAGACATTTCTGTGAGGCTTGCGACTTTTGCAAAAGAGAGTACCTTTTTTTCTTCTGTTTTTGTTTGTTCCATTAATTCTCTGATTTGTGCAAGCACTTCATCAGATACCCTCTCGTTTTGGGGATTGTGATTAACTTCACTGATAAAAGCCTCATCAATACAATCAGCTTCATATTCGTTATAGATATTAGGAAGACCGAATGCATAACGTGCACACTGTGTAATAGCCTTATGACGTAACATACGAATAGGATATTTTCTCCAATGTTCCGTGTCGCGTTTACATTCTTCCATCTCTTCAGAGATTTCTATTGGATATTTAATGTTCTTCAAATATATAGCGCATTCATAAGCAATTACCTTGCCTTCATTATCGCGTTCTTTTTTAATTTCATTCCATTAAAGTTAGGACGTGAACGTATGATATTGAGCCATCCTTCAATAGAAGTCATCACACTAATACCGCCCCCTCTTTTAGGGATGACGTATATTTCTTTGTCTAGAGGATTTAACCTATACCTATCGGCAAGGTAGATAAAATCTTCAAAATCTTCCTTAGAAATATTGAAATTGATACAATTCTTTATGATCTTTTTGCAAAATTCTTGTTCTGATAAACCATATTTCTGCGCCACTGTTGCTACGATAGAAGTTGTCATTATCTTTATCCTTAATGCAGCGTCTGTTTTTGGAGTTGCTCACTTAAGTATGCTAATCCTTTGGGTGTAATCTTTGCACTGAGAACAGTTCTTCCTCTTCCACTGGCGGTTTGAATGGTGTGGGCTTCACAATCCATCAATCCTCTATTGATTTTATCCTGACGAGGTAACAAACGTTTATCCATGCCACTACGATAAGCCCAATAATTATTAAGCAAGCGGCTTGTTAAATCTTTGGGGAGTAAGCCTAATATTTTTGCTGCTTCGCTTATACCAAACAAACCATCAGATCGTTCTAAACGTTTAAGTGCTTCTGCCTTTGGGATTAACTGAGCAATGACATGATCTTTGCGTTCATTTTCATTTTTTAAGTGCGTAAAAACACCTAACATGACTTGGGGATTTGAATAGTCAATTTGAGGGGTTGTTACTTGTTTTGCTTTCCGTTCACACTCAATGAAATATTGACGAGCTTGTTTACCTCTCTCATTACGTTCAACCATAGCAAGTTCTTTCGCCATGTCTAAAGTAAGATGATAGTTTATTACAAGGACAGCTCTAGATTTTGCGTTCCCCAATTTTGGGGACCGCAAATCTTGTGTTTTTATAAAGTCTTTTCCTTCTTCAAATTCATATTGACCAATACGATCTTTAATCCAAGTAGAAAAATCTTTTCCTATTTCCAAAAAAGCATGTAATTCACGTGCATTGACTGTCTGAACAGGTTCTTGATTAATTGTATTGTTATGAATAGCGATAAGCGCTTCCATTGCAAACCTCATAGTGTTTGGATTAATTTTCAGATGTGTTGGGAAAAAAGGGTTATTGCTGACAATTACTGTAGAATGGACTTGTATTTTCCCGTTCTCTTATTTTGTCTAAGACATCACTGTATGCCCAGCTGTCAGCTATAAAGGGATATGGGGCATCTTCTACAAAATAATAATGGTCATTATCGTTTAAGTATTTTTGAACATAAAGTTCAGCAACTTCTTCAGAAATATCATCATAACGGTTTGAATGAAGATCAATGCGGAGGATACTTACAACATCACCTACACCGTTAATAATGTTCATGATTTCAGTTTCATCAATTGGTCCTGATGAAGAAAGGTGATGACCATCATCACACACAGCTAACAGAATCTCATGATCAGTTACAGAAACCTGTTTATTCATTTTCCATCCCCTCCATTCCATGTTAGTAAATGTTTATTTGTAGTGTATATAAGTCAGTACATTATGTACCAAATATAGTCAAGTACATTTTGTACTTATTTTATAAAAATAATAAAAAAAGGGAAATAATCTGTGTTTTTTTATCTCTATAAGAATCACTTTATTATATAGAGTGTCAAAAATGCTCAGGCTTGTTGTTAGGAATCAACAAAACGCAGCCGCGATTCCACTGATAGCATTTAATTTTAAGTAGATGAAAGATGATTATAGTATTACATTTCAAGAATAGTACGCCGTACACGACCTATTATTGAGATAGCACCTTCGAGTTTTGGAGCATTTATTGTTTTATCATATGAGGCGGGTTGAAAAGGAGGATTATCATTTGGCCTATATCGTTTATATGTTGCCTTTCCAGTTTCATCTGCAATGACATAACAAGCATTTGGTACAAGTTTCTTATCTCGCATATTTACAAATATTATAGAATCTGGAGGACTAATTTTATTCATGGACGAACCATCCACGCGCAAAGCAATCCACTCACCCGCTGGAAGATTGACAGCTTCGATCATAGAACAATCCAAAAAATCCGTTATACCGTCTTGCTCACTTAATTCTCCAGCACTAACCCACGAAATTAAAGGAACGCTCTCACTGAGGCTAGGATTATCTTGAGAAGACTTGCCATACAAAATCCATCCAGGATCTACATTAAATACCTCTCCATATCGTCCAGCCATTTGACGCGAGATAGCGCGATTTCCATTTTCATTACTAATTAATGTATTAACATTGAGACTTGGTATAGCACGTGCGGCTTCGCTCGGTGTTAAATACCCAGCGCGCTCACGTGCCATTTTAAGTCTATCTTTTGGTAAAAGAATCATTTGTACATTATCCACTATTTTTTCTGTTCAATGTGTACGATTTTATCTTGATTTTAAATTGTACGTAATGTACTGTTGTTGCTATGGTTAATAATTTTTCTGTTAAAAATTTAATTGAGTTCTGGGGATCTATACGCCAATTCGCAGAAGAAGTTGGATGTAGTTATGAAGCCGCGCGTAAAATGCGCGATCGTAATAGTATTTCTCCTAAATATTGGAACATAATTATTCAATTGTCTCAATCCAAAGGGTTATCTTGGATTACAATAAATTGGTTTCTTCATACATATGAGAACAAATCTCGTAAAATCTACTTTCCAATGACAAAACACCATAAAGATGCTGTTTATTCCGCGAAAAATCTTACTGTACCAGATGGATCACAGCTAACAACATCTACGTTTTTGGAAATTTCCACAGATAATGAGCATCAACAGAATAATTCGTCCTATCAAACAGAAGAAAGATTATGAAAGCAAAGGAAATGTTAAAAGAAATTTATACACGATTTTACGGATTAATAAATCGTAATAAGAGAATAGAGAATGCAAGTAAATTAATAGAAGAATACACAGACACAATACCGTCTGATGATAATACAAATGAACTCGTCATACAACATTCTACTCAAGAAAATGTTCGCTTACTAAAAGAAAATGTCCCTTCATTAAAAGAGATGTTGCATAAGTCAAAAGTCGAAAGTTGTCTAAAACGCTATGAAGAGGCTCTTGAAGAAGAAGGTCAATTGATTGAAGAAGAGAAAATTGCACTTGAAAATCTGTCTAATCTAATTGAGCAAAAAAATAAGGCGTTACAGCAGCAAAAGAAAAAGCTGGATGTAAAGGTAAAGTTGTTTGATGTACTAAATGGACAAAACAATCCTGAAGCCAACGTAAAACAGCTAGCTAAATCAATAGAGCTTTCATCGCCCAAAAAAGTTATTCCTTTTGAACAAAAGGAATGTGCTCAAGCTTAACCTCGTATTCCATTTAAACGTGGCCATCTCATTAGTTTAGTGTTCAGAGTTCTTAAGAAGGCTACTTTTTCAAAAATATTGTTTCAATAGAGCTACGCGCTAGACGCTCTGTCATAGCGTGCATGGCCGTATATTACCTAAACTAAGGAGGTATGTAATGTCTACTCAAAAAAACTGGGTAAAGTTTTATCATAATCAATTTTTAAAAGAGCTTATGGGTTTGAAGCCAGCAGAAACCGCCGTTTACGCAATATTGGTGTTTCTCATGATTGATAAGGGCACACCTATTTTGAATAATGCTTCTTATTTATCAAATTTGTGTGGCTGTTCAGTGCGGACGTTTAACAAGATATTAGAAGCTTTAATGAGCTATGGTCATATTATTCATTTAGAAGATGACAGCTTATGGCACACATCATTAGCATTTGATGTCAATATGAGTAGAAAAACTTCAGAGAAAGCTTCCAAAGCAGCCACTGCAAGATGGAATAAGAAAAGAGAGGGGGAAAGTTATGTCAACTAAAATGTCATGGACAAGGCTTTTTGCAGACAAGTGGATACTTGATCTGACTTATTTGTCTCCTATTGAAAGCAACGTTTATATAAGATTACAGCTAGAAATGTTGCGTACTAGTGAGCCACTTTTAAATAACATGAAAGTTTTAGCTCGGTATACCGGTTGCACAGTCAAAACATTTGTAAAAGCATTAGATGTTTTACTGAGCATTGGTCATGTTACTCGTTTAGAAGATGGCCGTTTGTGGAGTCAGCAGGTTGAAGAAGAATTAAATGACAGCAAAGAAAACTTAAATAAGTTTTCGGAAAGAGCTTCCAAAGCAGCACAAGCGAGATGGGACAAACAAAAAAAGTTAGATAATTCAAGTAATAATGTTAAGCACAATGCTAGTGATATATCTAGCATTATTAAGCATGATGCTAACGATATGCTTGTTGATGCCATTAACAATAACAATAACATATATAATAAAAAAACTAACACTATCGTGTTATCAAAAAAGAAAATGCTTTGGAAGATTTAGCAACTGAAGTTTCGGTTCAAAGTGAAACAACCGATGATGCTGTTGAGCAGCAGTTGGATCACGATGCACCCTCATCAGAAAACCAATCACCCGTTTCACAGCAAAAAAGCACTGAAAAGAAAACCAAGCGGTCTGGAGATAAACGGGGATGTCGCATTCCTGAGGATTTCGAACCTAACTTGAAATACGCAATCGACAAGGGCTTAACGCATGATGAGGCGTTGTCAGAGTTTGAGAGATTTAAAAACTTCTGGATAGCCAAGACGGGAAAGGATGCAACCAAAACGGATTGGCAACTGACATGGTACAACTGGGTTACTTCTGACTATGGAACTTTAGCTAAGAAAAAAGCAAAACTGGAAAAGGAAAAACGAAATGGCGTTTATGGAAATTACCCCCAACGGGAAAAAAGCATTGGCGAACGTATCGCAGACAACATCCGTAATCTCAACTCTAGAGGTTTCTTTAAGGCAAATTTGCAAAATGATAGCGCCGGGATTCCCATTACACTTGAAAGCTGGGAGCTCATTGACGAAACAGCAAGAAACGATAGCGTTGAAAGCTTATGAGCGACTTCAAGAACTGTTTGCTGTGAAAGCTGATGGAGAGGTCATTGCAACAGCTATGCGTATACTTTCGTGTGGTTTGAAAATATCGCAAAACTCAGATGATGAAGGTATGTCGCTTGCGTATGGAATGGCTCTTGAGACAGTTTCAGAGTGGGCACTTATAGAAACAGTTAAACGTATTTTGCGTGGTGAAGTGAAAACTATATCCGAGACATTTTTCCCTAGCACTTGTGAATTTGTGCGATTGTGCCGTGATTTAGAAGAAGGTCTTTTGACAACAGCAAATCTTGTTCGCAAGGCTGTTCTGAATACACAAGCAAAGACAGTGAAACAACAAGAGAGACGAGAGAACGTCATTCCACTGACAAAAACGGCTTGATGAGTTTTAGAACAGCAAAATAGAGAAAAGTGCTGATCATTTTTGGATTAGATATGCATTTAAATCAACAAAAACGCACCTTAGAGAAAGATTTGGAAGTTTTTTAATGAATTCCACATCGGGAACATAAAACGCTCTGTACGGGGCTAATTTGAGAAAAGTAGAACAGATGCAAAAATCGGGACAATTGGATATGTTTAAAAAGATTAGAACTGTAGTAACATACAGCATAGGATTTGCGGTGTTGCAGTTTTTACAAATAGAAAAAAACACCGAATTTATTCAAGCTGTTTTAATGTTTTCATCGCTTGCTATTTTGATAACCATGATTTTTATGGCAGCCTTCTTTAATTCCAAACTTGCTTCAGAATTGTATCACAACCCTAAACATCAATATGAAAAAACAACAGATTTGAACATTGTAACAGATTATTTGCAAAAATATTTGCATAATTTTTTGCACATAGCTGTTATCGCACTTCTTTTATTAATTTTTCCAAACAATCTCAAACAAGAAGTTGTTTTGCCTTTTTTCTCTTGGGATTCCAAATGGGAATTTCATTTTTATTGGGATGTTTTGTTGTGGTACTTTTTTGTGATTTTCGTGTGCACTATTTACCTTAAAATGTACATCTTCATAAACATCTTTGTAGGATTACTTAGGTTAAATACTGTCCACTTTCTTTAGAGTAAATGGCTTTGAAGAATTAAAGTACTGAACTCAAAATTGAGGGGAGTGATTTTGCAGATTAGATTACTGAACGTATTAATCAATTTGAATTTGTTGAAAATCAAGACTTTGTTTGCTCCCCCATTTTGGGGAGCAAAGGCAGAGGCGGCCGTATGTCTATTAAACAAAGGAAGGATATGACTTTCGCTAAAATTTTAGCGAAACCCCCTTACTTAACTAAGTGCGGTGAATTTTTTGTTTGACAAAATCACGGAAGCGTTTATATATGCGAATCAGGTGCTTAACAAACACCTTAAGTGCATAGCGGATAGATTGCCGAGACAGTCTTTTTTCCGTAAATTAAAGGCTTTGACTCATTGTATGCGTGTAGCGTATAGTGACCTCGTCGGGTGTGGTTATGCTATACAATACCCTCATGGGAAAAGCATAACGACGGACTATGCACCGTGTTTGTTAACACCCGGCGCCCTTCTGGGTGTCATTAACAAACATTTAACTGCATAGGAGTTCATTATGAACACTCTCATAACAATATCAGAACAAACTGTTGGACAGGAAACTGTTCAAACAGTCAATGCACGTGACTTACACGCTTTTTTGGAAGTCGGCAAAAAGTTTGCGGATTGGATTACAAACCGCATTAATCAGTATGAATTTGAAGAAGGAAAAGACTATATTATAACGCTTCCCAAAATTGGGAAACGTAAAAATGTGGTATTAAAAGAATATCATCTCACCTTAAGTGTAGCAAAAGAGCTGTCTATGGTTGAGAATAACAAGAAAGGTAAACAAGCCCGTCAGTACTTCATTGAATGCGAACGGAAAGCAAAACAGCCTTTAAATCTCGCAAATGCTTTACAGAATCCTCTCACAATTAGACAATTGCTTTTATCTATTGACAACATAGCAGGAATACGTCTATATGCGAATCAGGTGCTTCAAAAACACCTTAAAACAACTAGCGGATTGGTTGCCGAAATAATCAGTCTTCCGCACATATTAAAGGCTTTGACTCATTGTATGCGTATGACGTATAGTGATCTTGTCGGGTGTAGTTATGCTATACAATACCCTTTATGGGGAAAGCATAACGACGGGCTAGTTGCCGTGTTTTTGAGCACCCGGCACTCTTTTTGAGTGTCAATCAAAAACGTTTATTACAACTAGGTGAAAAAATATGAACACTCTCATAGAAATAAAAGAAAGCACTGCTAACAGTGCGACGGTTCAAACTATGTCTAGCCATGAAATTGCTGAATTATGTGGTAAAAGGCATGACCACGTTATGCGTGATATCAAGAAAATGCTTGAAGAACTTAACGCCCCCAAATTTGGGGCGGTTAGTTTGATGGGCAATTACTTTGATAAAAAAGGGGAAAGTCGCCCCTGCTATTATCTTCCAAAACGTGAATGTTTAATTCTTGTATCAGGTTACAGCACAACATTACGAGCTAAAATTATAGACCGCTGGCAAGAATTGGAAAAACAAGGAGGAAATTCCCAACTAGACCTCGCAAATGCTTTACAGAATCCTCTCACAATTAGGCAACTGCTTTTAGAGAGCATTACACAATTGGAAGATTTAAGAACTGAAGTTAAAACACTTAAACCAAAAGCAGAAGCACTTGAACATTTAAAACGGTCTGACGGCCTGTTTGCTTTATATGAAGCTGCAAAGATGTTAGATGTACGTCCCACAGATTTTACTAAGCACTTACAGTTTCATAAGTGGGCTTATCGTAATTTTCCGGGTGGACCCATGTTACCTTATCAGGATAAAATTAGGAAAGGACTGATGGATTGTGTAATCCACACCATTCAAAAATCAGACGGAACAAAAATGAGCGTTTCCAGTGCAAAAATCACAGTCAAAGGATTGGCATGCCTAAGAGAACAATTCCATGGAGGTGTGCAATGAGTAACAGTATCGACTTTTTATGTGATTTATGGATATCCTTGCTTCAGTTTGAAAGTTATGAAAATGATGATGAAGAGGATTGTATCGCTCTAGTTCAGACTATGGATACAATAGAAAAAGCTTTAATTGCAAAGCTTCAAAAAGAAACTCCAGATACTCTCAAGATTCTGGCAGTTCTTACAGGTTTTGGCGATTCAGAACTTCCCCGAATGTTGGATCCTTTGTTGAAAGCTTATAGTCCGTGCTCAGATGGAGTATCCTATCAAGTGTGAAGTAAACCACACTCCCCTTCCCATCTTTAAAGGTGGGGAGAGGTTAATTTTTTGTTTGTATGCAGAGCAAGTTACATACATCACTGAATAGAGAAATATCATGTCAGCCTATCGCATTGAACGGAGCATAGCGTTGCGTAAAATAGCATTAATTCGCGTCTGATAACCTTTACCTTGACTCTTAAGCCACGCTAATACATCGGAATCTACACGCACAGTCGTTATAGTTTTAGTTGGCTTGTAAAATGGATTACGAACAGCATTTTTCCAAAATTCATTATCTAGTGATGGAATATCGCTATAATCAATTTCATTGTCAGGCATTCTAGCCAACTCATTAATTTCAACCTGCTGTTCATCAGTTAAAGACGGTAGATTACTCACATCAACCTCATAACGAACTTTCTTCTTCATAACGTTTTCTCTCTTTCAAACTAGCACGTCGTGCTGAAATAATACGAATTACCTCTCTCCCATCTTTATCGTCATAGATAGTATGAGCTACCAGTAGTAATAAGAAGCCATTTACAAGCCCCAAAGTTTGCCAACGATATTCTCCATTTTCAATACGATCCTGTCTAGTCATAGCAAGTGGATCTGCAAAAACACGAACAGCTACCTCAAAACTTATACGATGCTTTCGGAGATTGCTTTCCGCTTTGATTTTATCCCACTCAAATCTTATTTTCATACATTATTGTTAATACATTTATATATGTACGTCAAGAGTTTTAAATCAAATATGTTTTATTTTAAATTTCCACTGAGGTAGTTTAGAGAGAGCGAGTGCAATTTGTCCTCTGTGACACATGCATACATTTGCTTCAAAACAAGTAATTGCAATGCGTTTTTTGTTTAAAAAAAAGTTGATTGCGCTGGTTTATGATTTGCTTAAAACCAACCCAATGAAATTATAGCACAAAACAGCATTTATGCACGGATAAAATCACAAATAAACTGTTTATTTTCAATAATTTATGCTGTTTTTTCTTTGGAAAAATGCACTGTGTCATGCTATAGTAAAAGCAGCTTTTCATATCCGTATTTCATTTCAATTATTTTCCTTAGAAAAGATATAAAGACATGCTTAATAAAGTAACTTTAATTGGCTATCTGGGTGCCGATCCAGAAAGCAGAACAATGCCATCTGGAGTAGAAGTGGCGAATTTTCGTATAGGCACTTCTCAAAGATATGTAGATAAAAAAACAGGTGAAAAGGTAGAGAAAACAGAATGGCATTCTATAGTGGTTTTTAATCCACATCTTGCAAAGGTTGCACTTCAGTATCTGGGTAAAGGTTCCAAGGTTTATGTTGAAGGTCAATTACAGACGCGTAAATGGCAAGATAAAAGCGGGCAAACACACTACACAACAGAAATTGTCTTGCCGCAATATAAGGGTGAATTGAAGATCCTTGATAGCGTTCAAAAGTCTGATCCTGACATGACCACTCAAGAGCAAGCAACGGCATGGGAGAATAGTAGACAACAACAGTCTTTAGAAACAACTTTGAATGACAGAATTCCGTTTTAATCAGGAGAGTTGTTCATGAAGAAACGCAAAAAAAGGGGAAAACCTAGAATAGAAGGTCAAATAAGAGAACCCAATGGACGTATCTCACGTGCAAAAACGCCTGATAAATCTTCATATCAACAGACACTTGAAATGCGTGCCAAGCGTTATGGGGCGAGTATTCAAGATGCGAAAAATCCGCTTATTGGCACTTATGTAGGGCGGTTATATTTATTGGAAAAAAAGATTAATCAAGATCAGTACGATGCATCACAACAGTATATTCGAGTGTTAAACGATTATCGGTGTGCGAAAGGATTTCCGGGAGTAGTCTATGACGATGTAAATCCTAGTCACGATCAAGACAGTCTTGAGAGATGGGCTGAAATAGCAACTGATCGTTATAAAGCGATGCAAGAGGTTATCAGAGAAGCACAAGGGTTATATCGTCAGTATAACCTTCACGCTGCGTTACAGTATATCGTTATTGAAGATCAACAACTGCCATACCTTGTCAGTTCTCTACGCATGGCTCTCAATGCTCTTCAGAAATATTTTTCGCAAAAGCGTTAAAATAAGATACACAAACTTTCGAAAAAAAAGACATGACGTAAAACGTTTTTCTGTACAATGCGTTATACTTGTATTACAATGAACACAAGAGATGAGGAATATGCTATGACAATATCTATTCGATTGCCAAGTGATCTTGAAACGCGTTTGAATAATTTAGCCCTTAAAACAGGACGTACAAAGTCTTTTTATTTGCGTGAGATTATTGAACAGGGAATAGAGGAAGCTGAGGATTATTATTTAGCTTCACAAGTAAGAGAACGTGTTCGAAAGGGAGATGCTACTTTTTATAGCTCTGAAGAGGTGAGGAAAGAGCTTGGTTTGGACGATTAAATATGAAAAAAAAGCTCTCAATTTTTAAAAAAATGTGATAAAAGAGAAGCGCGCCGGATTGTTGATTTTTTAGATAAGCACATTGCCGTCCTTGAAGATGTGCGTGTAGTGGGTAAACCTTTAAGAGGTCCATTATCAGGCTTGTGGAGATATCGTGTGGGAGATTATAGGATATTATGTGATCTCCACGATAAAGAGCTTTTGGTCTTGGTTTTGGCTGTGGGACATAGAAAAAATATATATAAAAACTAAAATAACCATTTGCGCTTAGAAAGTACCATATTTAGGTTGATTGAAATAAAAAATACCAGATTATGATTTTTTAGTTGACATGGGGATATAAATAGTATTTAATGACACTGCGGCGTTAGTTTTATTGCGCCTAAAATTACAGATTTATGTAAATTTTTCTTTTGAGTTTTGTTGTTAAAAGCCCTGCGTTTGCAGGGTTTTTTTATTAAACAACTCAAATTTAGTCACTCCTATTTATTGACATACACTTATTGACCTCACTCTTCTTTCCTCCTGAGAGTGAGGTCTTTTTTATGTCTCAATCTCTCCAAAGGAATAATTATGGGAAAAGTACAAGTAGTTATCACAAGACCTATGTCTGTTCTTGGTGATAACAAAACAATCGTTCGTTTTGAGCCTTCCACAAAAAGTGAGCCATTCGTTGAGGTTTCTTATCAGGTTTACTGTCGTCTTAAACGCGCCGGTGCTGCCAAAGTTTATCAAGAATGGCTATCACAAAACGTTAATGAAAAACCTAAACCTAATGAGCAAGAGGTTTCTGTAGAAGTTACACAGGTTGTTGAGCAGATTACACAAACGTCTATAGAATCTGACAAACAATCTCAAAAAGAGCCTAATGAGCAAGAAGTCTCTGTAAATGTAGACACTCAAGATGTTGAGCAAACGTCTATAGAATCCGACGAACAATCTCCAAAAGCAAAAACTTCTAAATCCACAACGCGTGCGACAAAAAAGGCTTAGGTTTTGGCGTTAAAGATCCATGCCAAGTGGTATCTGCAACAGGCAGAAAATACTTTTACAAGTCTTCAAGCCCCACGTCTTCATTGGGCTTTGCGTAATGCTATTAACACTACAGCAAAGCAAGTTGAGCGTTTTGCTGAAAAGAAAGTTGCAGAGGATGCTTCAATTCCACCAAAGCGTGTTAAGAAAGGTATTTATATTAGCGGCAAAGCCACGGCAAAATTTCTTGAAACGGATATCATTGGTTCAGCTTCTCTACTTCCTCTTAAGATTTTTAAGGCAAGGGAAACGAAACGTGGCGTGATTTATAAAATCTTCGGTAAAAGAGAGATCATGCCCCATGGTTTTATTCGGGGAGGAAAATTTCCAGAGCGTGTCGATTTAAAAATGGGCGGACATGTCTTTATGAGAACCTCTGGAGATAGGTTCCCAATTGCAAAACAAGAAGGCACCTCGATTGCTTATGTCATGTCTAAACCAAAGGTCTCAAGTTCTATTGAACACCATGCACGTGAGAGGCTAACCAAAAATATACAGAGCCAAATTGCTCGGCAAGAATATATGGTCAATCAAAAGGCCCCACGCTCTTAAACTATACCAATTATATACAAACAATATGATGATTTTAATGTTTCAAAACCAAATTATCGAGAGAAAAGTTTTTAAAAGGTACTTTCCAGTGGGATACGTGTGTTGCGGGGCAATCAAGCGCAACATATCGCTAGCGACAGAATTTTTAAATGACTGTACATTGTACACATAACTTATTGGAAAATAACAATTATCATACGCTATCTTCCTTCCATGGCGAGATAGCTTTTAAGCCATTTGTTTAAATTTATCTATTTTAGCAAATTCATCAGCTTTTTCAGTTTGTAGTACATTAACGTCGTAAGCAGCTTGCATGTTAAGCCAGAATTCAGCTGTGGTATCAAAAAAATAGGCCAATCTTAGCGCTGTATCAGGAGTTATAGGGCTATTTTCAGCAACAATACGCTCTATCCGGGTACGTGGAACATTTAATGCTTTAGCAAGAGCATAAGCAGAAAGGGCATATTCTTTTAAATATTCCTCCCGTAGAATTTCTCCGGGATGGATCGCTATGTAATTTTTCATCTCAAACTCCTACAGATCAATGATAATCTACAATTTCAACTTTATAAGCACCATTAGAACGCCACTCAAAACAAATACGAAATTGGTCATTGATACGGATAGAATATTGACCACGGCGATCACCTTTCAATGCTTCTAAGCGATTTCCCGGGGGGCTACGTAGATCTTTAAGATTAGCTGCTTTATCGAGCATAAATAATTTTCTTTGAGCCATGCGCATCAAGGCTACCGGAAAACCTTTTGGTAGCTTACCTTCTAGAAGGTCCTTACATCGTTTATCCGCAAAGTTTTCAATCACCAAATTACTTTCATTTATTAGTTTATGTATCGTGATATGATACCAATTTAAAAGAAAAAATCAATAAAAAACATTCAATCACGGAAGATTATGAATAAAAAGAACAGACAAGGACTGTCGATTCGTGCTTTTGCGAAGAAGATGGGTGTTTATCCTAATGCAGTTGTTGCTCGTTTTAAAACGGGAAAGTTTGATGAAGCCATTTATGATGACGGTTCTATCAATGAAGAATTAGCCACTGTTCTATGGAATGAGAATCCCACCAAGCAAGCCTATATTGTAGGCGATGATGGAAAACCTCGCACAAAAACAAAGCAGGATTCTATAGAAGGAGCTAACGAATACGAGATAAAACTCAAGAGAATGCAAGTTGCTCTTGAAAGAGAAAAAATTGCTCTTGAGCAGTTACGAGAGACAACTGTTGATCGTGAAGAAATGAAGAAGGCGGTAAGTTGTTTTGCAAGAACCCACCGTGATGCCATGTTGCATTTTCCTCATCGTTACGGTGCGCGTATTGCAGCTCAGGTCGATTGTGATACTGCAAGCCTCATTGGTACCATTGATTACTATATACGAGAAGCTTTACAGGAGGCAGTTGATATTCCTCTTCCTTTTCATGATCAAAACCATCCCGATCATAAGGAGGAGAAAAGTGATTGATACAGTAATTAAGGAAGTTTTTTTAATTGCCAATGAAGCACGTAAACCAGATCCTCCCTATACAGTTTCACAATGGGCAGATAAAAACCGTTATTTGAATACAGTAGCCAGTGCTGAACCTGGATTATGGAGAACTAAACGCACCCCTTATTTACGGGAAATCATGGACAATCTTTCCTCTTACGTACCAGTTGAAACAACGGTAGTAATGAAAGGTGCGCAGATTGGTATGTCAGAGGCTGCGTTAAACTTTTGTGGTTATGCTATTCATCATAGTCCTGGCCCTGCTCTTTATGTGATGCCTACAGTTGATCTGGCTAAGAGAGTGTCTAAGAACCGTCTTGACCCTATGATTGAAGCTAGCCCTGCATTAAGCGAACGTATCTCCCCTGCCCGCGCTAGAGACAAGGGGAATACAATGTTCTCGAAAGAATTTGATGGTGGAACATTGATGCTTACAGGAGCAAACAGTGCTGCTAGTTTGCGATCGATGCCTGTTCGTTATTTGGTCCTTGATGAAGTTGACGCCTATCCGCTGAGTGTTGATAGAGATGGTGACCCATTAACTCTTGCTGAAGAACGCACCTCGTCTTTTGTCAAACGCAAGATTTTTAAATTATCAACACCAACTCATCGTGACATAAGTCGTATAGCTCAAGATTTTGTCTTAGGAGATCAGAGATATTACAATGTGCCTTGTGATGGATGTGGTACGCTTCAGCCCATTGTTTGGTCGCAAATTAAATGGCCAAAAGGGGCTCCTGAAAAAGCTGTGTTTGTTTGTGCGCATTGTGGTCATGAACATGCTGAACATCGTAAAGAAGATTTATTGTCTGAAGAAAGGGGGGCTTGTTGGATACCAACACAAGAGCCAAGCGAGCCTGGTTTGCGCTCTTACCATATTTCAGCACTGTATTCACCTTGGAGAACATGGAAAGAGTGTGTACGCAAATTTTTAAAGGTGAAAAATGATCCTGCGCGTTTACAGGCTTTTGTCAATACTGTTCTAGGTGAACCATGGGAAGATAAATCAGGAGAAGTCATTGATCCGGATAGCTTGTATGCACAACGTGAAGACTATCCTCTTGCCCCTGCTCAAGTAGTCCTCCTTACAGCGGGTATTGATGTACAAAATGATCGCTTAGAGCTTGAAGTTGTGGGCTGGGGGCGTGATGAAGAAAGTTGGAATATTGATTATCAAGTTCTACCGGGTAATCCCTCTTCTCTAGACGTTTGGGATCAGTTGGATGAGTATCTTCAAAAACGATGGCCACATCCTGGTTTCAAAGACGGGATACAAATAGCAGCAGCTTGTATTGATACAGGAGGCAACCATACACAAGACGTTTACAATTATGTGCGTCCTCGTGAAGGAAAGCGTATCTGGGGCATTAAAGGACAAGCAGGACCACGCCCTGTATGGCCACGTCGCCCCAGTAAAAATAACAAAGGACAAATTAATTTATATATCGTTGGTGTTGATTCAGCAAAAAATACCATCACAAGTCGCTTTAAAAATTCAGGTCCTGAAGCGTCAGGAGCTGGTGCAACGCACTTTCATAAAAACCTTGATCGAGAATATTTTGAGCAGCTGACTGCTGAAAAAAAGGTGGTCAAATATTTTAAAGGCCATCAGCGAATGGAATGGCATAAAAGTGACACAGCAAGAAACGAGGCTCTCGACTGTAGGGTTTATGCTTATGCTGCCTTACAGGGTCTGATTTTAGCGGGACTTAATCTCAATAAAGAAGTCGACATCTTAGAAGAGCGCTTGAAAAACATTGAAAGCCCTTCAACAGATTCATACTACCCAAAAAGACTAAAACCAGAACCTGAAAAGCAATTTATCAGAACATCGATCAGTGCTTACATGCAAGGGAATAGGGAGCAATTTATGTACGAAAAATCAAACCAAGTGAACTGGAAATACGAAAGACTTGCACAGCTTAAAAAACGACGCGAGCAATTGGAAAACGCACTTTATTCAGGAGCACAATCTGTCCGTCACGGTGATAAGCAAGTCAATCATCGTTCTACTGAAGATATACGCAAAGCCCTTACAATGCTGGCTGAGGAAATAGCAATTCTTGAAGGGTACAAGCCTTTATACCCTTTCTACTCTTTTTATCTTAACACATCACGAGGTTATTAATGATGTCTTCTCTTGTAAATCAAATCAATCATAACCCACATTTTGAAGCCGCAAGCCGTAGCCGTCGATTAAATGGATTTGACCCTGCAAAAAAACACATCAATAAAGCTATTGAAGAATGTGGCGATACAATTGTTGCTCGTTCAAGATGGCTTTACGATAATGAACCCCTTTACGGATCTGCAACGGAAGAATGGGTTTCAGCAGCAGTAAGTGATGGGATTAAGCCCTACCCTAGAATTGAAGGGTTTCAGGAAGAAAAGAAAAAGCTTCTTGATCTTTGGTGGCAATGGGTCGATGAAGCTGATTATGATGAAGATGCTAATTTTTATGGTCTTCAAGCAACAATTGCTCGTGAGGTTTTTTTAACTGGTGAGTGTTTTGTAAGACTACACTATACCGACTTTTATGAGCGCTCACGTGTACCACTTCAATTACAAATTTACCCTTCAGAAATGCTGGACTTAACCTATAACGGACCAGCAGAAACTAAAGGCAACACCATTCGTATGGGAATTGAATTTAATGCAAAGGGTAAGCGTGTCGCTTATCATTTTTGGAAACGTCACCCTCACGATGATCCTCAGATAACTCAGGTATTTACAGGTCAAGAACGCATTAGAGTGCCTGCTGAATTGGTTATTCATATTAAAGATCGCCGCACTGCAGGACAACTGCGTGGATGCCCCAAAGTCACGCGCTGTATGACGAAGATCTTTCAACTTGAAAGTTATGATGATGCAGAACTTGAGAGAAAAAGAACCGCTGCTCTTTTTGCTGTCTTTATCACAGGATCAGACTCTGGTGAGACGATAGCGCCAGACAATCATGGTGAAAATAAATCCGAACCTCCTTCACAAACACTTCCCGACTTGCCAATGACGCCAGGATCAATCAATGTCGTGGATGGCAATAGACAAATTACATTCTCCAATCCTGTAGAAGTTGGAGGTTCTTATGAAGCCTTTCAATATCGCAATAATTTAAAAATTAGTGCAGCTTTAAATATACCTTATGCCATTGTTACAGGTGATGTAACACGAGGTAACTTTTCTAACGTACGCACATCCATTATTCAGTTTAGACGTCACATCAAACAATGGCGTGAAAACATCATCGCTTTTCAATTCAATCGCGTTATTTGGGAACGCTTTGTCCAACTAGCCGTGCTTGCTGGGTGTGTTGAGTTGCCAGGATGGGAAGAAAATCCTTTACCATGGATCCAATGTGAAAGCTTTGCGCCACCACTTGAGATGATTGATCCAAACAAAGACATCTCAGCTGAGAAAGAAGAAATCCGAGCAGGTTTAAAAACACGACGCATGGCACTTGCTGAGCGTGGTTTTGATATTGATACCATTCATGCAGAATTTGAAGAAGAGCAAAAAGACGCACAAGCACGAGGATTATCATTCGACACAGATGGTGAAGATTTTTCTACTGGTTTGAGTAACACTGACGAACCCGATGAAAATGATCACAACAATAAAGCGCATGAAGATGAAGAATAACATTGATATGCCCTTTTTGGTTTCACGACTTTTTAATGTACCGCATATGCTCGCCCCTACAAAGTTTGATGTCATTCTCAATTTAATGACACCACGCCTTTTTGAGGGAAATAAATTTTCCCCTGGGGCATTTTCTCAAGAGGATTCTATCTTTCAAGCTCCTCCAGAAACTTATGTGGTTAAAAATCATGTCGCTATTCTTCCGGTTCATGGCACGCTTGTACGTCGTGGTGCGTGGCTTAGTGCTGCGTCAGGATTAACTTCTTACAATGGTCTGCGCGAGGCTTTTCAAGAAGCCATTGGGCAACCTGATGTTCGTGCAATTTTACTGGATATTGATAGTGGCGGCGGCGAAGCAGGTGGTGTTTTTGATTTAGTTGACGCGTTTCGTGCGCTTTCACAAGAATACAATAAACCCATCTGGGCACATGCTAATGAAATGGCCTGTTCAGCAGCTTATGCCATTGCTTGTGCGGCTTCTCAAATTTGGGTTGCACGCACGGGTATTGTTGGATCAATTGGGGTTGTGTGTGCTCACCTTGATCAGTCCCGTGCTGATGAAATGGACGGATATAAATGGACTTTTGTCTATGAAGGAGATCACAAAGTTCACGGTAATCCTCACGAGCCATTGGCTGATAAAGCCCTTGAAAAGATGCAAGCAGATTGTGCGCTTCTCTATGACATGTTTGTCGATTTAGTTGCACAAAACAGACCTACAAGTGCTCAAGCGATCCGCGACACGAAAGCAGAGACATTTATAGGCACCCAAGCTGTAGAGCTTGGGTTAGCAGATGCGCAAGGCACATTTGCACAAGCTTTGGAAGCTCTAACCGCTTCCATTCAATAATCATGAATATGAAATCAAACAAAGGAATTAAATATATGGTGAATCTATTACGGACAAGATATCGCGCCAAAGATGATGGTGAGCTTTCCGCACAATTGCCTGCAGGAGAGGAAAGCGAAAAAATTGAAGCTTCTGCAGAAGTAAGCACTGTCGACACTGGTGTTAACGCTGAGGTCTTTAATGAAGACAAGGATGCAGGTATTCAAGCGGCACTTGAACAAGAAAGAAAGCGTGCTCAGAGCTTTATGACTCTGGAAAAGCAAGCTCAGCGTCTAGGTGTTTCTTTTAATGCTGCACAAGCTATTCAAGATGGTATGAGTTTAGAGGAAGCAAAGAGCATTATTCTAGCTAATGCTACGTCACAAAGCGAGGCTTTAGCCGTATCGCCTTATGCACCCCATCCGGAAGGAAACACTCAAGCAAATATTTATGCAAAATGGGATAAAGTTTGGAGCACAATACAATGAGTAAAGTTTTTTATGAAGGCCCTCGTAATAGCGCTTATCTTGGGCGTTATGATCCTGACATGTCAAACGAGGAAGTAATCTTTGCACAAGGAGATGAAGTTGTAGCGGGAACCGTCATGGGGCTTGTGACATCAACGGGTAAATATGTGCCGTTTAATCCTGATGCATCAGATGGCAGTGAAATTCCAGCGGGAATTTCTTATGCCAATGTTGATGTATCACAAAGCGATCAACGTGCAACGATTACAGTGCGTTTATGCACAGTAAAAAAATCTGAACTGATATGGCCTGACAAAATTGACGAAAAGAAAAAGAAAACAGCCATTCAGATCTTAGAAAAAAATAACATTCTATTGCGATAGGAGACATACAAATATGGATATAAGTTTTTTTAATCACAACGCATTCTCAATGGCAACAATGATGAAAGCGATTGAGAATTACGCGTTTAAACCTGATCTGATTGGTTCACTTAACCTTTTTGAGGAAGTTGAGACAAACAAGACAACAGTTGGCATTGAGAGACGTGACAACAAATTATCACTCATTCCAACAAGTGAACGCGGCTCACCTTTAATAGAAGCAGGTAGAGATAGTCGCAACGTTCGGTTTTTTCCAACAACACGTATTGCTAAAAGCGACACAATAAAGGCGGAAGAAATTCAAGATCGGCGAGAATTTGGTACAGAAGATCAGCTTGAAACAGCGATGAAATTTATCGCTAAAAGGCAAAAGAAGCTGATTGAGGAAATTGAACTGACTTGGGAAAATATGCAGCTTGGAGCTATCCAAGGTATTGTTCTCGATGCTGATGGATCAGTGCTTTATGATTGGTATAAGGAATGGGGGATCACACCACCAGAGCCTATTGATTTTAAACTAAATGAGGACACAACCGATGTTTCTTATATGGTTAATCAAATTCGCATCAAGATGGTTAAAGCTTCAGGCAATACATTTTCCACTCGTTCACGAATTATTGGGTTTTGTGGAGATGAATTCTTTTTCAAGTTAAAAAATCACAAAACAATTCGTGAAACTTATCTCAACACATCTTTAGCACAAACATTAAATAGTACAGCAGGTATCGCAACGCCTGGAGCTATTGAATTAGGAAGCTTTGGAAGTTTTGATTTTGCTGGTGCGACGTTTGTTAATTACTGCAACATTCATGATTATAATATGAATACTAAATCCAAGACAAAACGAAGCATAGGTATTAAGCCTGATGAATGTCAATTTGTTCCTGTTAATGTGCCTGGTGTATTCCAAAAAACATTTGCTCCAGGTGAAAGTTGGAAGGTTGTTAATACAGTCGGTAAACCTCTTTATCCTACACTTGTTATAGATCGCGATAATGACGCGTGGGTGAGAGCTGAAGTATACAGTTATCCACTCTTCATTTGCGCGCGTCCTGAAATGCTCTTCAAAGCAGTAGTGAAAGCACAATAAAATGCAATGGTATGGGCTGCTCAGTCAAATGATTGAAGATGTACGCGACACTTTTGGGCAGCCCGTTATCTATACACGAAAGAAAACAGGGCAATCTTTTCATATCATAGCGATTTATAGCATTAAGCATGCAGAGCCAGAAGCTGGGGGAAGAGTAAAAACAACAATCCCAAGAAAAGAACTTGATGTTTGCATCAATGATATTGGAGGCGTGCTTCCTGAACTAGGAGATCGTATTGTTCTTCTTGCTTCTCAAGAGAATTTTTCTGTCGCAAATGTACAAGCTTCGGAATCAAATATGTATAAGCTTATCCTTCGTGAGGACGCTGTGTCTGATGTAAAGTAAATTTTTTTATTACTCTCTCATCTCCACAGGTGGAGAGATAATTAACATTGTGGTTTAATTCCTTTTTTGCATTTGGTTTTAGCAACCACTTGCTTTTGTTAAGATTTCACCCATACGCGTGCGCCAGTTTTTACCTTGTTCCTTAAAAGAGGCAATAACTTTGGGGTCAAGACGTAGAGTAATCGCTTGTTTGGGAGATTTAACTGGTGGGCGTCCACGCTTACGACGCTCTTCTGTTACATATTTAAAGAAGGAGGTAGGTAAAATTTCTTTAGCTGGTTTTAAGCGTGCAAGCTCTTCGTCTGTAAGTGGTGGCGAATCCACTGCATCCCAATCTTCTTTTGTGTAGCCACATCCTTCTTTAAAGGTTTTTTTGATAGTCATTAAAAACCTCTCTTTCTTTCTTATTTGCTTGACGAAAACTGATAATAGATATTGCTTCAATACCCAGTTTTGCAAAAATAATAACTGCTGTGTTATCAGCAAAATGTCCAATAGCTTTCATGCGGTTTGAATGTGTTGCATCAATAAAGGCGTGCTCCCAGTCAAAATAAATAACATCTGAAAAATCAAGCTTATGTTTATCAATGTTCGAAACTCTTTTTGGTTCATCCCACACTATCTTCATATATTTTATGTACACTTAAAATATGATATCGTCAACAAAAAAGTGTACTTTAATTCATATAGAGCTATAAAGAAAAGAATTACAGCTTCGAAGAGATACATCTATTCGAATTACAGTCAATGCCCATGACTTACATGCCTTTTCAGAAATGAAATCTGAATTTAGAAACTGAATTAAAAATCGTATTGAACAGTATTTTAATGAAAGAAAAAACTTTATAACTACGGTAAATTTTACCGGGGTGGAGAAACAAAAAACTACCACCTTACTTAACCAACTATTTATTACATGGAGTAATGAATTTTTCATTTGACAATATAACAGGATTTAAGATGCATCCACGAGATACATTAAGAGAAACGTTTGTTGAGTTGATTAAAGCTGGCAAGACATCTGCTGGCGATGAAGTTTACAACATGCGAGACTTTAATTTCTTTAATGAAGAGCATCCGTTCGTTAATGTGTCGACCCAAAACGAAACAATAGAAGATGGGCACGATTATGGGGCAAGACGACGTATTTTAACGGTTGATGTTGAATGCTATGACACGAGAGACAATGGAGCACGTTTTGTTGATCAATTAGCCTGGGAAATTGAAGCGATTTTCCATAGCAATCCTAGTCTTAACAACACAGTTGAAAACTGTCGCTTACAAAACATTGCCATGGCTTTTGGTGATAATGGCTCCTTAGCATTGCATGGTTCTATTTTAACCTTTGAAGTCACTTATGTAACCAATATCCCTTCTGAAGAAGAAGATGCTGCCTTTTTTGAGCCTTGTGTAGGCTTTGATCCCGATACAGGTCTTAACAATAAGGATCAATATCAAACCACTGGAAATTCCCCATGTTAGAGCGGCGTGATAGCGAAATTACAGATTTAAAAAGGCGTGTGGCCAATATGGTTATGGTAGGCAAGATTAGCCACGTTGATCATAAAAACGCACGCTATCGTGTTCAAAGTGGTAATATTGTAAGTGATTGGATTCCAGATACACAGGCCCGTGCAGGAAAAACGCGTTCCTATGAAGGGCGTGATGTGGGCGAGCAAGTCATTGTCCTTTCCACATCAGGTGATTTATCACAAGGGATGATTATTGGCTCTATTCATACAGATGCCAATCAAGCAGCTGATAAGGGCAATATTCATACAACTATATACCCTGATGGCACAACGGTTGAATATGATGATGAGACAAGCACTTATTCATTGACGATTAAGTCAGAAGGCAAATTCATTTTAACAATTTCCGATGGCGTTTCAATAAAAGGTGAAGGAGGTGAATTAGAAATCACCGCTCCAGAGGGCATAAAGATTATTTCAGAAAGCGATATGACTTTAAAGGCAGATGGAAACATGACACTAGAAGCACAAGGAGATGTTTCTATCAAATCAAGTGATGGAGTTTCTCTTGAGTCAGGCAATGATATGTCACTCAAATCAAGTGGTAGTGCATCCCTTGAGTCAGGCAGTCATATGTCCCTTAAATCAAGTAGTGGCACCTCTCTCAAAGCGGGTGGTGAGGTGTCTGTTAAGTCAAGTGGGTTAAAACATAATAGCGTTAACGTCGGAAGCGGACATAAACACCCTGGTGTTACATCTGGTGGTGCTATGACGGGAGGCCCCATTTGAGTATAGGAATGAATTGTGAAACAGGCAAATCCATGATCGGGCTTGACCACTTGCGTCAGTCCATCATGGATATTTTAATGACGCGGATAGGTACACGGGTTATGCGTCGTGATTACGGATCACGTGTTCTTGATCTGATTGATGATCCGGTCAATGAAACCTTTAAGGTGGCCATTTATGCAGCCGTTGCAGAGGCTTTAGATAGATGGGAGCCTCGTTTTAAGCTTAAACAAGTGAATTTAACTTCTGTTGAAGAGGGAAAAATTTCCATATCTTTTGAAGGAATTTACGTCCCTTCAGGAAAGCCAATAACTATGGAAGGATTACAGATAGGATGAATGAGGATTTCATAAAACCAGAAATCATTCCAGAGCTTTCTATTGAAGAAATACGTGCTGCCTCTCTTGAGAGTTTAAAACAGCTTTTGCCTAATTACACACCTTTGGAAAGTGATCCAGCAGTTAAAATCATTGAGGTTGCAAGTTATAGGGAGTTTTTATTAAGGCAGCGTATTAATGAGGCTGCACGTAATACCGTTCTTGACTTTGCCAAGGGGGAAGCTCTTGATGCTTTAGGGCAATGGCATGGTGTTGAACGCTTGGAGGGTGAAAGTGATGACAGTTATCGTGAACGCATTAAGCTTCGTGTACGGGCTGGTAAAGGGGGTGGAACAGAGCCTTATTACAGATATTTCGCCTTATCAGCAGATAACCGTGTGAAGGATGCGATCATTTATCGAAAAGGGAGAAATCCTACTATTCACGTGGCTATTTTTGGCAAGAATGAACAAGGAACAGCCAGTGAGGATTTATTACAAAGAGTCAAAGAAGTGCTGACGGATAAAAGCGTGATTATGACGAATGATACAATTGAAGTTCACGCTGCAGTAACAACAGTTTTAGATTTAGAAGCAGATGTTTGGCTTTTACCTGAAATTTCTTTAGAGATCTTAACACAAATGGAGGCAAATTTACGGGCAGCTTGGAAGAAAGAGCAAGCCCTTGGTCGTGAATTGAGTTCATCATGGTGGATTTCAAAACTGATGATCCCTGGTGTGCAGAAAGTCATTGCTGTTACCCCTACGCATGATACTGCCGTCTCCAGTGAAGAGGTTTTAGCCATTGGTAAAGTAACACTCAACTTCAAAGGTCGTCTATAGTAATGCTTGGGTGCTTACTTCCAACAAACACAACAAAATTTGAAAAGCGCCTTGCCGATGCTTGTGACTTTCATAAAAGTATTGAAGATTCAATCAATTTTATCTCTCGTGCAAAGCTTGATATCATAGACCCAAGCTTCTTGCCATGGTTAGTTGAAGAATATGGGCTTGGAGAACTGACATCTTATGTTCCAGACTTCTATGTTTTGCTTGAAACGGGACCTGGGTGGCAGCGGGTACGTGGATCTTTAGCGGCTATTGATAAAGGGCTTGAATGGTTAGACCTTAGTGCACATTTCGTAGGAGCATGGCCAGAGCGAAAATGGTGGAATTCATTTCAGCTTTATTTTGATCAATTGCCTGATACAGACAAACTTAAAGCCATTGAAGGGATCGTCAAGCTTTCTGAATGTTTACGTTCTGATTTTTGGCGTGGTGTTCATGGTTATGACGCCCCCATTGTAGAGGGGAATATATCTCGCTTAGATGACAGCATATTTGACTCTCAAAGTGGTGCGTGCGCGACAGAAGGTGGCACAGTATTTTCCTTTGGGCGTTCTACAGAAATAAGCCTTACTTTAACTGAAGAAGACGGAAAGCTCATTGGCAATTGGATTGATGATCAAGAAGAGCTCGTTTGGGAAGGTTTGGATTACTCATGGGATAGAGCCAATTTCCCTTGGGGTTCAGCACAAAAAAGCGAACATAACCTATTGAATTTTGTTGATGATGAGGATGATGAGTTCAGCTGGAAAAGTTTAGATTATCCATGGAATGAAGCAAATGTTCCTTGGGTATCAGATCAAAAAAATGGGCGCGATATCTTGATGGCGGATTGGTTTAAAGGTCGCACCCTTTATCTGGCTTTAAGAGATAACGATGATAAGCTGATTGGTTATCGAAGATGTAACATTGTCCAGCAAGTGACAAGAGTTTCAGATGGAGTTTACAGTCATTCAGGTCATCACTTTACACCATTTATAAAGGGTACAAAAGTTTTGCTTGCTGCGCGAACGCAATTTCATGATGTTGATAATAAACAAGCAGCATCTGTCTCTATTTTTGTTCATGCGACCCCTACAAAGCTTATTCCCTTTGGAAGACTGTGGTTGGGGCCAGATGGGCTTATTGATGGCGTGGAGATTCTTAAAACCCCTGTCTCTCTATCTTTACGTAAAGATGTTCGTGAACAATTCAAAATTTTATTGAGGTTTTAATATGGAGCATGAAAGCGGTTTACCGTTTGCAATTGACCGATCTGTAGGCAAAGACGAGCAACAAAGTGTTGTATTCTATGGAGAGCGTTCCTTTATTCAAAGCGCAGAACTCAATGAAGTTCAAACCATTATTCGTGGCCGTCATGATCGTTTAGGAAGACTTGTCGCTAAAGAAGGTGACCGTATTGAGCGTGCCGATGCTTTTGTTGATCAAGAAAACAAAAAAGTTACTTTGACAGAGGGAAAGATCTTTATTGCAGGTGATATCTTCCCTGTATCAGAAACCGTTTTAAACAATGTCCCCATGTTTGGACGTGTAGAGATCGGTGTGAAACTCCAAAAACAATGGATAACCCATGAAGATGATCCACAGTTATTAGGTCAAATTCCAGGCACATTGGCAGAAGGTGAACCAGGAGCAGCAAGGGAAACAGCAAAACTTGTATGGGCTTTACAAAATGACAAGCAAGAAGGTGTTTTCTTCCCTGTCTATGTCTTGCAAGATGGCACTTTGATTGATCAAAAGCCCCCTTCATTGTTAGAACCTGCTTTGCAAGCTATTGCAACTTATGACCGCGCTCATGGACATTACATTGTCAATGGTTGTCGGGTGACAGCCTTAGGACAAAATGACGGCAAACAAATATTTAGTATAGAAGAAGGTGAAGCCAATATTAATGGCTTTAAACATAAACGCCTTGCTGCTTTAAGGCATGAAGAGCCAGAAGACTATTGTGAAGGCATAGTGCCAAGTGAAACACATCTCTTTACATCCAAGAAAGCCAAGGCAACTAAATCGGAGAAGGCAAGCTTTACGTTTGAAACTTATTATTTTCCCATCGCAACTGTTCACTCTATTTTACTCACAAAAGAAAAGACCACTAATGTCACACGTGGTGCAGTAGCCTCAGGGCGTGATGGTGTTCCCGATAAAAGTATTGTCAGTTTTGTTAAGGTGACTCAGGATAAAAAGGAATTTAAAGAAGGCGTAGACTTTAAAAAGACTGGTGATACGATTGACTGGTCTTTATCCGGTGATGAACCTAAACCAGGTAGCACTTATGAAGTCACCTATCATTATCGTGCAAAGGTGAATGCTGATAAGATTACAGCACGAGAAATTACTGTCTTAGATGGTGCTGAAGGTGGAGATATTATTGTCAGTTACACCTATAAACTCCCTCGTATTGACCGCATAGGCTTAAATGCTCAAGGGAATGTAGTTTATATTCAGGGAATTTCAGCAGACAATCCCATAGCACCCAGTGTTCCTGATGATATATTATCACTTGCAACGATCACAAACAATTGGCTTGATTATCCACGTGTCGATAATAATGGCACGCGTGTTGCCCCTTATGCTGAAATGTGGCGCTATTTTAACCGTGTTCTTGATCTTGATCGGTTGTTACAGCTTGAAAAGATTAAGAGCAATGTTGATTCAAAAGAACCTGTCTCCAAAAAAGGGATGATTGCTGATCCTTTTCTTGATGATAGCCTTCGCGACGAAGGAATAGAACAAACGGGGGCCATAGGTCATGGCTTATTACGCCTTGCGATTGAGCCTACATTTTACTACGCTACCTTAAATGAGCCTGTTACCCTTGATTGGGAGAATGAAGTGATCATTGCGCAAGAGTTGATGACTGCTTGCGAGAAAATCAATCCTTATCAAAACTTTGATCCATTACCAGGCACACTTGCCCTCACCCCTGCAACTGACTTCTGGCGTGTTCAACGCACAGATTGGCTTTCAGGTGTAACAAATGAACTGTCTATGGGCAGTCGTCCTGGCGGTGGGCGTGAAACAGAAGTAAAGGATGAACTGGTCAGTACACATCAAGAGCAAATTGATTTCTTAAGGCAAATTGATCTCAACTTTAAGATTGAAGGCTTTGGTAAAGGAGAGGTTTTAGAAAGTCTAACATTTGATGGCGTTAGTGTTTTACCAAAGGAAACACTTGCTGCCAATGCTCAAGGCATTATTGAAGGGAAATTTAAAATTCCTAAAAATATCACAGCAGGAACAAAGAACGTCATTGCTGTTGGTAAAGGAAAAACGACGGCTACGGGCCTTTTTACGGGTCAAGGTACGATTGATGTGAAGGTTATGCGGCGTGTAACAACAGTGCGTGTATGGAAAAAATCTGATCCACAAGCGCAGGTCTTTACACCTGATGAAACGCGGCAAATAACAGGAATTGACTTTCATATTTGTAAGATTGGCAATCGTTCCAATGATTTGATGATTGACTTAGTCACAACGGACAATGGCTATCCTACAGCTGACATTCAAGCACAAGCTTTCTATTCGATGAAAGAGGCTGAAACGGGATGGGCTGCAGCACGCTATAGTGTCCCATTGACAGTACAAAACGATCGCTTAACAGCTTTTGTCATTAAAACAGATGATGGCGATCATTCTGTTTCTCTTGCAAAACTTGGAGATTTTGATGAAGAAAACCAAAGATACGTCTCCAGTCATCCTTATATCACAGGACCTCGTTTTTCCTCTGTTAATGCACAAACATGGACAGCTCACCAAGATGAGGCCTTAGCATTTCGTGTACTTGCTGCTCGTTATACACAAACAGAAAAAACTGTCGATTTAGGTGAATTTGATCTTAAGGAATGTTCTGATTTACAGGTGCGTGCAGCAATTGAACTGCCCTCCAGTGAATGTTCTGTCATCTTTGAAATTGAACGCAACAACGGTACAATTTATCAACTCTTACCGTTCCAATTACTTAGTTTAACGGAATACATCAGTGAAAAAGTCCAGTTACGAGCCATTTTAAAAGGGACCGAGAAACTATCGCCAGTGTTATTTGCTCCCGTTGAATTGATCTCGGGTAAGATTAAAAAGGAAGCAACTTACGTCACACGTGCTTTTTCCTTTGGCGAAAAGTCGAGACTAACCAGCTATATTAAAACTTTTTTACCGGGTGGCTCAACTTTCAAAATGGAGATCCAGCTGGATGATGGTGATTTTACTTCTTTGAAATTAGAAGAAATAGAACAACTCCAACAACCACTTTGGACGGAACGTAAATTTGTAAGTGAAGACAAAACAGCTGAGCAAGCGCGTTTGAAACTGACATTGACTGGCGGTCCTGCTGCACGTTCCATGGTGAGTGATTTTGGTGCAGGAATTATGTAACAAGGGTTAATATAATGGCGAAAACAAAGAAATTAGGAATGGAATTACCATTAGAAGGTCGCTTTATCAGTGCTGAGTTTCCTATTTTACGTGAAAACCTGACAATCATTGACCAAGCCGTTTCTGATCTTGATGAAAAAGCAGATGGTAAAGCACCTTTACAGCACACTCATGTGATAAGTGAAGTAAGCGAGCTTGAAGATGCACTAAGTGGTAAGATGGCAGCAGATAAGACCTTTGCTTTAGTTGATTTAACTGATATCGAAGGTGCCAACGATGCAGCTGAAAATCATGTTTTATATAAATCAGGTGAGGATCACTTTGCATTTGGTACTGCTCAATCACTCGTAGGAGAACACCAGCATACGATTGAAGATATTGTAGGTCTTGAGGAGCATTTAGAAAGCATCAATGTAGATTTGAAAAATTATGGGCGCTTGTCAGGTAAAAATGAGTGGGAAGATACGAATGCTTTCAAAGGAAAAGTCAATATTGAAAAGGGTATTGAATTAACTGAAACCTCTTCTTTAACTTTGAAACAAAATGATAAAATAGTGACGAATTTAAATGCAACTGAAAGCTTGCTTAAAGGTCCCCTTAAAGTTGATGGTAAACTCGTTTATACCAAACCGCAAGCCGATAAAGCCATATCGGAAGCAATCGAAAAGCTGAAAGAGTCTTTACCTAATAAAAACACAAGTTTAATTGATAAGTTCATTGATTGGCCAGAGCTTGCTGATGCAGAATTAGTCTACACGCAAAGTGGGAGGATTGTGTGGCCAGATTGGATAACCGATGAAGCCATGGTTGAGATCCAAGCGTGGGGCGGTGGCGGTTCTGGTGGCGGTGCTAATATAACATATTTCGGTGGCGGCGGCGGTGGCGGTGGCTGCTCAGTATGGTATGGCCCTAAAAAACATTTAAATGGACATGAAAATTTTGTCATTGGTAAAGGGGGATCTTCTGTACAAAATAAAAATGAAACAGGCAATCCTGGAGGGAAAACAACTGTCGGACAGGATCTTATCGTAGCCGGAGGCGGTAGAGGCGGCTGGGGAGCCACTGACGTGGGGTCAGGACAAAGTGTTGATGGTGGAGCTGGAAAAACCATTACCGAATTAACGGACGGTCGCCCGGGTATTGCCAAAGGAGGCAATGGCAGTCCGGGAACGCAAGGATCCGCTAGATTTAAAAGTGGCTTTGGTGGTGATGCTGGAGGGGATACATCAAGGGGGGGCTGTGGAGGGACTGGCAGGGGTCATTTTATTTCAGGCAAACCAGGTTGTGGATTTGGTGGTGGCGGTGCTGGTTCTCATTTTCAACTTAATCCCAGCGGTCCTGGAGCTAACGGTGCTGTTCTTATACGAATATGGAAAAAACCATATGAAAAAGAATAGATAAATCTAAAATTATAAAGCTTTTAGTATTTAAGTTTGACAGGGAGTAATACAATGGCAAAAACAAAGAAGTTAACAATGGAGTTACCTTTAGAAGGCCGTTTTATTAGCACTGAATTTCCTATTACATGCGAAGATTTGATAATAATTGATCATGCGGTTTCTGATCTTGATGAAAAAGCAGATGGTAAAGCACCTTTACAGCACACTCATGTGATAAGTGAAGTAAGCGAGCTTGAAGATGCACTAAGTGGCAAGATGGCAGCAGATAAAACCTTTGCTCTGATTGATTTAACTGATGTTAAAGGTGCTAAGAATGCAGCTGAAAATCATGTTTTATATAAATCGGGTGAAGATCACTTTGCATTTGGCTCTGCTCTCTCACTCTTAGGCGAACATCAGCATACGATTGAAGATATTGTAGGTCTTGAGGAGCATTTAGAAAGCATCAACGAAGGATTAACAGGTTATGGGCGTTTGTCGGGTAAAAATGAATGGGAAGATACGAATGTTTTTAAAGGAAAAGTTAGTATTGAAGAAGGTGTTGAATTAACTGAAACCTCTTCTTTAACTTTGAAACAAAATGATAAAGTAGTGACACAGTTAAATGCAACTGAAAGCTTGCTTAAAGGGCCTCTTAAGGTTGATGGCAAACCCGTTTATACCAAATCGCAATTGGATGAAGCTATGTCAAAAGAAATCGAAAAACTGAAACAGTCTTTACCTGATGAAAGTACAGATTACTCTAATCTTGCTGATGCTGAGTTACTTATCACTCAAAGTATGAGAATCCAGTGGCCATATTGGGTAACTGATAAAACCAAAGTTGAGATCCAAGCATGGGGCGGTGGTGGAGGTGGCGGTACTGCAAAGAATAATGATTATCCTGCCGGTGGTGGAGGTGGTAGTGGTTGCGTAGCGTGGTATGGTTATAAATCAAGTTTGAATGGACATCACGATATCGTTATTGGTAGTGGGGGGGAAGGTCTTAAACCAGGCTATGGTGGCAGTTCTGGAGGACACACAATTATAGGCAATAATTTTATTGCCGTTGCAGGTGGGGGGGGTGGCAATCCTGGTACTACACAGAGCATAGGAAGCGGCGGATACGGAAGTAGAGGAGATAACTTTGGCTTGGTAACTGATGAACGCCCCGGTCTCGTCAAAGCTTGTAATGGTTATAGTGGAGGGCATGGAGAATATAAAACAAGAAGTGGTTTTGGTGGTAATGCAGGCAATGCCATAAAAGGAGCTACTGGAGAGCGGGGAAGTGGTTTAGGTAACCTTGTCTCAGGAGTTGGAGGGGCAGGTTATGGCGGTGGCGGTAGTGGTGCTCGTGGGATTAACGGTATCGGCGGCAAGGGAGCTAATGGTGCTGTCCTCATAAGACTATGGAAGAATTAATTAATGCTTTAAAGATTTTTACAAAGGAGTTTTTATGCAATACGCAGTTGTTGAAAATGGTGTGGTAACCAACATTATTGTTGCACCAGAGGATTATGTTTACCCATTTGAAGGTGAAGCCATTGTCTCAAATGAAGCCCAAATTGGTTGGACTTATAAAGACGGACAATTTTATCCTCCTGTTGATGAGGGAGGCGTTTTAGAGTCGTCTGTAGAGTTTGTGAAATAAATTGTATGAAAGGATAATCATCTAAGCTATAAGGCTTTCAAGAGGAATATTAAATTGTTGGTGCAAATTTTTAATCATACGCAGAGTTAATTTTCTTTTGCCGTTTAATATTTCATAAACACGATTTAAATGGCCAATTGCAGGAACTAAATCTTTAGCACTCAAGTTCATTTGCTCCATTCTAAATTTAATTGCTTCAATTGGATGAGGAGGAGAAACAGAAAAATGTTCCGTTTCATAAGCCTCAATTAACAAAACAAGGATCTCCATTTTATCAAATTCTGAGGTATTCATTTCAGGTTGATTATCAAACATTGTAGATACAATTTCTAATGCTTTTTGATAATCTTCTTCAGTGCGAATGGGTTTGATATTCATTGCTAAAACTCCTTTAATTCTACAGTATTAGCATCAATAGCATCGTATTGTTTATGCGTTCCTATGAACTTTATATAAAGCCAACCTGCTGGATAAAAAATTGATACAATTAAGCGATAGTCATTGCCTTTAATATTAAAAGCAACGCGATTATTTTTTAGTATGCTCGCACTTTTATATTTCTCTTTAATATCATGAGGAGAACGCCACTGTGCATTTTTTGCTTCATCTACCCACGCTTTTAAAGGTTGCTCAGCATCAGGATGTTGTATCCAAAAAGTTTGAAGTGTGGAAATTTTAATAATCTTCATAAGGATATCCTGACTTTTTATTTAGATTAGTACCATTTTGGGACTAAGTCAAGATCTTTTAGAAATTTCTCCAAGGCCAAATAGATTTATTTGGCCTTTATTTTTTATCAGCCAATCATTTTAAGGAGCACAAAGAATGGCATCAAGTTTTTTACATGGTGTTGAAGTCATTGAGAATGACGACGGCACACGTCCTATTACGCCAATTCAATCGGCAGTTATAGGCATTGTAGGTACAGCACCCAGTGCAGATGAGGACGTTTTTCCTCTTAACACACCGGTTTTAATATCGGGATCTCGTTTCAAAGCAGCCAAACTCGATAAATATAACTCAGGTAAAGGTACACTACCCAATGCTGTTGATCTGATTTTCAAACAAGCAGGTGCCATTGTTGTTGTAGTGCGAGTAGAAGAAAGCAAAGATGAAAACGAAACACTGGCGAATGTTTTAGGTGGCGTCAATGCCAATGGCGCTTACGAAGGTGTCCATGCTTTAATAGGAGCACAATCCATCGTTGGGCAAACGCCACGCATTCTGATTGCTCCTGGTTTTACTCACAAACGCCCTACTGGCGTGGATCGGATAAAAGTCACAGACGGAGGCAGTGGTTACACTAAGGCTACTGTTACAATAGAAGGCAATGCCAAGGCAACAGCTAGTGTTTGGAACAATAAAGTAGACTTCATTACTGTTAGTAAGAGTGGAAGTGGTTATGAAAAAGCACCCCGTGTCACCATTGAAGGTGATGGAGAAGGTGCCACAGCTGAAGCTACAATCAAAAAAATGTCTAATCCCGTAGCAGCAGAGCTGATTGGTATTGCTGAGCGTTTACGCGCTATTGTGGTGATTGATGGACCAAACACAACGGATGAAGAAGTTATTGAAGCGCGAAGAGATTTCGGTTCCAAGCGTGCTATCATAGCTGATCCATTTGTAAGCGTTTTGCGTAAAGGAAGAATTTTACAAGAACCAGCAAGTTCAGTAGTTGCCGGTATTATTGCTAAAACAGATTTCACTCACGGTTTTTGGCATTCTCCTTCAAACAAAGTGATCAATAGCATTAGTGGCACAGCACGGCCCATTGATTTTGCCATTGGTGACAGTTCTAGTCGTGCTAATTTGCTTAATGAAAAGAATATCACAACAATCATTCGTGAGAATGGCTATCGCTTATGGGGAAATCGCACACTTTCATCAGATCCAAAGTTTGCTTTTATATCCGTGGTGAGAACTGCAGATATGATCAATGATGCCATTTTGCATGGGCATATGTGGGCAGTCGATCGAAACATCACAAAGACTTACATGAGCGATGTGAGTGAAAGCGTTAATGCTTATTTGCGTGACTTGAAAACACAAGGCGCCATTATTGAAGGGCGTTGTTATCCCGACCCAGAACTTAATACACCAAGCGCCATTGAAAGCGGAAAAGTCTATTTCAATGTCGAATTCCAACCAACCACGCCAGCAGAACGTATTACGTTCCGTTCGCGTATTGTTAATGATTACATAGAGGAGATCCTTTAATGATTGCACCAAGAATACCAAGAGCTTTGAAGCATTTTAACATTTATGTTGATGGGATTCCCTATAGAGAAAAATGTGACAGTGTTACTTTACCAAGCTTAAATTTCGTTGTTGAAAGTTTCCGTGCAGGTGGCATGGATGCTCCCGTTGGAATCGAAATGGGAATGGAAGAGCTCACACTTTCTATGACTGTTGCAGATTGTTCTGACGAACTTCTAGGTCTTTTGGGTAAACCCAATATTGATATTTCTCTGCGTGGTGCAATTCAAGCACAAGGTGCAGCAGAAGAAGGAATTGTAATCTCCATGCGTGGATTTTGCAAGAGCTATGAACCTGGCCAATGGCAGCCTGGTGCTAAGTCTACCACAACAATCAATTATACATTGCATTATTTCAAATATGTTCAAAATGACAAGGAAATCGTTGAGATTGATATCTACAACATGGTGAGAAGATTCAATGGCGTTGATCAATTAGCAAAACATAGAGAACTTTTAGGAATGTAAAATGACTATAAAACAAAATATTACTTATAAATTGCTTTCGCCCATTAAAGTTGAAGGAAAAGAGCGCACTGAAATCACCTTACGCCCTCCAAAGGTAAAAGACGCTCAAGCTATTGAAAAAACAGAAGGTGTTGAGCAAACGGTAATTCTGATTTCACGTCTTTCTGAGTGGCCTGAAGAGGCTATTAGTGAACTTGCTATGATTGATATGATAAAGATCGGAAAAATATTGGAGGGTTTTATGAAGCGGCTGGGTATCTAACCTGGGAAACAGCCGCTAAACTCATGGCCGACATTGCTGTCGTGTTTCATTGGCCCCCATCAGAGATGATGGAAATGGAACCTCAAGAGCTCTGGTTTTGGCGCAATGAAGCCGCGGAAAGGTATAAGAAAAAATGAGTAAAACAGTTGCAGACGCTAAGGTGCGATTGACCCTTGAAGACAAGATAACCGCACCCATTAAACGTATTCAAAAGCGTTTGACGCACTTATCAAATAAACTATCAAATAAGTTTAAAATTCCTCGCCTTATAGCGGCAACACGCAAAATGACAGCAAGCTTAAAAGGGGTCAACAATGCTCTTGGTACAGTAACCAACCGTGTTTCTATGTTATCAGGAGCATTAGGCCTTGCTGGTGGCGGTCTTGCTGCAAGCTTGACTGCAGTGACTATGAAAACCATGCATATGGGGGATAGTCTTCACCACGCTTCACGCCATTTAGGTATGAGCGTTAAAGATCTTCAGTTATGGGGTGATGCAGCAGATAATTCAGGTTATTCTGCCGAGAAATTCCAACAATCTCTGGCTGTTTTAAACAGGCGTTCAGCACAAGCTTTAGCTGGACAAAGAAGAGGGATTATGGGGTTTCAAGCGCTTGGCATTTCTGTAAAAGATGCCTCTGGAGAGCTTAAATCAAACTCAGATCTATTGGAAGAAATTACCGATAAGATGAGTAAGATAGACAATCAAGCACAAAGACAACATATCGCCGCCTTGCTTTTTGGCGGCGATGGTAAAGAAATGGCCGCCATGCTCTCGCAAGGTATGGAGCCCATTAAAGAGTTATTTGAAAAGGCAAAAAAGAGCGGTTGGCTTATGGGGGCTGATGTTGCCCACTATGCCGCAGATTTAAGTGATAAGCTCGGGGCTTTTAAGAAAAAACTGGGTGGTGTTGCCACTTTTATTGGGGCACGGTTCATGCCGGTAATCAATGATATGATTGATGCCTTTTCAAAGCTGATTGATGAAAATCGTGATCTCATTCAAACAACTGTCGCAAATTGGGCGAAAACCTTAAAGAAAGCTATACGGGATTTATGTGATCCTACTTCTGAATTAAGGCAAAATATCACAAATGTTACAGAAAGTATTAAAGGCTGGTTTAAATGGTTAGAGCCACTCACTGGTGAAATAACTCTTTTTAAAATAGGTCTTGCAGCCCTTGTGGCCTTCATTGTGGGGCCACTGGTTTCAGCACTTGCTGTGGTTGGTGCAGCGTTTGTTACATTTGGTACAACTATTGTTACCCTTATTATGGGGCCACTTATAACAGCGATTTACACACTTACTACAGCCTTTTTTACATTTGGTACAGCCATTATGACTACACCTGTTGGGTGGATTGCGGCAGCTATTATAGGGCTTATTGCAGCAGGGGTCGCACTTTATGTCTATTGGGATAAAGTCAAGAAAGTGCTTACTATAGCACTCAATAAGATTTGCGATGCCTTTGTTAAGCTGGGTGACTTCATCATGAAGTATACGCTTATCGGTTATATCGTTAATGGTATTAAGAAGCTTGTTGCAACAGCTGTTTGGCTTTATGAAAATTGGGATGAGGTCATGGCCTCCTGTGGGCGGTTATGGGACTCTCTTGGGGAAACAATTAATCAATTTTTTGATTGGTTTTCTAATCTCAATTTATCTGAAGCCGGTTCCAATCTGATTATGGGCTTGTGGGATGGCATTAAAAGCAAATGGAATGCTATGGCACAATGGCTTCATGGTGCGGTGCAAAAATTAATGAGTTGGATGCCTGATTTTGTCAAAGACAAGTTAGGCTTCAACGTTACAGTAAGCAAAAGCACGACCGAGAGTTTAAAGAATCTCACACAAGAGACAACAACATACGCACAAAAGATTATTCATTCAACTGTTGTTCCAAACATCCCTCCTGAACAACGTGATTACAGAAATGGAGAATATGTTAACGATGGAGGCAAACAACCTTCCGTAGTGGTATTTCAAGCGCCTGAACCGATTATGCCATATAAGGAACATAATAATAAGCCCACTAATTTTGATGCATCTATTAAAACTGGCGATTTAATCATCAATGGGGGCAACGGCTCTCCACAAGAGATCAGTGCTGCTATCAAAAAAGCTCTTGCAGATCAGGCTAGACAGCAACGTTTAGCGATTAACTCAAGTTTTTCGGATTAAGCGTCATGATGTTAGCATTGGGGGATTTTATTTTTTCTGTTCAAACAGCTGCTTATCAAGAACTTGAGATGACTTATGATGTTCCATGGGTAGAACAAGGACGTCTGGGTAGTAAAGCAGCGTTTCAGTTGCCGGCCATTGCCAATGCAGAATATTCTTTATCAGGCGTGATTTGTCCGGGTTTTAAGAGAAGTTATGGCCAGTTAAACAGACTACGGAGTATGGCTCATATGGGGCCACATTTGCTGGTCAGTGGAAAAGGCAAAATTTTCGGCAAATTTGTTATTCTTTCCGTAGATGAAAAACAGAGCTTTTTTCGTCTAAACGGTGATCCACGCAAGCAAGAATTCACATTACAACTTAGAGAATATGGTGGAGATGGAGGCATTTGGTGAGTGATATTTACGTTACCAAAAATGGAGATATGGTTGATGCCATTTGCTGGAAACACTATCCAAAGGGTCAGCAAGCACTGGCTGTTGAGCGTGTTTATACAGCCAACCACAGACTGGCAGATCTTGGACCCATTTTAAAAGCGGGGGTCACAATTGTTTTACCTGCCCTTCCCTACCCTCAAGCAACACCTGTCATTAGGCTCTGGGGCAGCAAATAATGAAACCTTTCTGTAGGGTGATGTCTAATGGTGAGGATGTCACAAAAGCTTTAATGGATTATGTTCTATCCATTGAAATAACTGATGAAGCAGAAGACAAAAGTGATCGGATCACCATAGAACTCGATGACCGTGCTCGTATCAGTGATAATGGTTTTTTAGAGATCCCTTTAATTGGGACAGTTCTTTCTATAACACTTGGCTATGAAGACGGTAAAGCGCGTGACATGGGATCCTACCTGATTGATGAAATATCTGTCAGCAGTCCACCACAAAGTTTAAGTGTGACGGGACGAGCGGCTTCTATGAATACATCTTACCGAACTCCAAAAAGCCAGTCTTATCATCAGACAACACTAGGCAAGATCATTCAAGAAATAGCAACGCGCAATGGCTATATTCCCGAGATTGATCCTTCTCTTGCAAAGATTGTCGTACGTCACATTGATCAAACGGGTGAAAGCGATATGGCTTTTGCAGCACGTCTTGCTGCAGAATATGACGCTGTAACAAAACCTATGGATAGCAGACTTGTTCTGGCCAAACGTGGTGAAGGCAAGGCTACCACTGGAGAGATGTTGCCTGTGGTCGCTATTCATGAAAGGATGTGTAGCTCTTGGGATTTTAAATATAATGCACGCGATGAAGCAGGTGAAGCACAGGGCTTAACACCAGGTGAAGGGGATGATCAAAAAGCAGCATCAGCAGCACAAAACCCAGAAGATATTGAAGAGTATGATGAAGAAACATCCATTCATATGGATGAATCACCTTTGCGTTCATTAAAACCACTTCAAAAACAAGACAAAGTTGAAAAGCAAGAGGAAGAAAAAAAAGGAGGTGTGATAGCAACCTATCATGATTTACGCAGTGGTGAAAAGAAAGAGGTCAAAACCGGTCAGGCACCTTTTCATGAATTAAAATATACTTACCACAATCAATCAGAAGCTGTTGCTGCTATTGCTGCTTATCGTAATCAATCATTACGTGGTAAAGCGACCTTTTCGTGTGATATGGGCGGAGATCCGTTCATTCAATCTGAAATGAAGCTTATTCAAGCACCACCTTTCCGTCCTTACATTCCAGAGCAATGGCGCATTAAAAGTGTCAAACATCGGTTGGATACACAAGGCGGTTATACAACAAGCATAGAGTGTGAGCTATTTGATGAAGCGCAAGAGAATACGGCGCAAAACGTCACAAACACTACACCCGATAAAGATGACACAATAGATGATAACGCCCCACCTCATGCTTATGATGAAGGTGAAGGTGTTATTCATATGGAAGGGGAAGATACATGACAGAGATTGTAGAACAATTACTCAATGGTGACTGTAAAGCGCGTACCCAAGGTTTGATTAAATCTTTAGCACAAGAGATCGGGTGTGAAGAAACTGTAGTTTCTGCCATTATTTCTGTTGAGTCAAATGGTAAAGGTTTTGATGATGAAGGGCGTGTAAAAGTACTTTTTGAAAAACATCAGTTTTATAAGAATTTACCCCCTCATAAGCGTAAACAAGCTATTACAGAAGATCTTGCGAGACAGGAGTGGATCAGCCCTAAAGACGGGGGATATAAAGAACAAAAAACCAACACTCAAGCTTTGAAGTTGCTCATTGCAGCTATGACCATTGATGAAGAAGCTGCCTTAAAATCTGCTTCTTATGGTGCTGGTCAAATTATGGGAAATAACTATGGTATCCTTGGTTGGAATAGTGTCCAAGATTTTGTCACCAGCATGTGTTCGTGTGAAGACGAACAAATAAGAGCGATGTTTATTTTTTTCAAAAGACGTGGCCTTGCTTCAAGTTTACGAGACAAAGATTTTGATGCCATTGCACGCGTTTACAATGGCAGTGGTATGGTTAAAGAATATGGCCGACGCATGCGTAATGCTTATTGTGCCATCACAAAAAAATCAGCAGAGGTTAGTAATTCAGTTCGTGCCAATGGTTTACGACTAGGGTGTAAAGGCTACCGTGTTGAAGCGCTGCAAAAACGTCTCAATGATCTTGGTTATCCTGTTGCCATTGATAGTGATTATGGACCAGATACACGCAGTGCAATCTTTTCTTTTCAAGCTGATCATAATTTAGAAGTTGATGGTGTTGTTGGTACCAAAACTCAAGAAGCGCTTGACGTGGCCACTCCAATGATTAGTCCCCGTCGCTCTGGTGTAAGTATAGCGGATTTGAGAAAAAAGGGTACAAACATTATTAAAGATGCAGATAAAACCCAAACGGCGGGTTATGGTCTTGCTGCCACTTCAGCTCTCATGGGAGCAGAACAAATGGGGCTATTTGATAATCTTAAACTCTCTATAGGAAAAATGAGTGCTCTTGTAGAGCCACTTGTTCATATTGGTAAAGCAATCTCGGATCATTGGTGGATGGCTGCTATTTTTGTAGGATTGATTATTGTTCTCGTCTCAGATCGTGTCAAAAGAACTTATCTAAAAGATTACAAGAAAGGCAGAGCTATCTAAGTGCAAAAATACCTTGCGATTATACTTGATACATCCGCTGCTCTTTTCGAGATTTTGATGAATGTTTGTCAGATTGGAAAGAAAGTTGAACAGCACAAACAGACAGAGGAAGCTTTAAAGGCAGCCAAAACAAGGTTAAAAATAGAAGATGAGATTAACAAAAAAAGTGATGATAATGTGCGCGCTGATCTCTCTAACTGGCTGCGCGACAAATAAACATGCTTCTTGTGTGGGGTGGATGCCTATTTATTTAGACAGACAAGATCTCAATACGATCAGTCCAAACCTAGCACGAGACATTTTAAAGCATAATGAGCACGGTAAACAGTTATGTGAGTGGAAGCCTGTTAATAAAAAATCAGGGTGATTTTAATGCAGTTTGTTAAGACAAGTTGAAAAATCCTATTCCCTAACCTGATTATTTTATCCCTAACCTTAAAAAAATATCAATAAAATCAATAGGTTATATACTATAAATTAACGATTCGAATTCAGGTTCCCCAGCCATTTTGATTTAACGACTTTAATTTATGCGTCTTTCTCTCACGCTTATTAAAACTATAATTCTCTATCTCTAAAAACTAAATTCTTTGTTGAATTCAAAGGGGGATTCTTAAACGCTTGATTTTATAAAACAAATCTATTAATCTAAAGGACACTTTTATAAAAAGTGACAATAATAATTTCACAAACATTATATCTATATATCTAGGTATGGTTTGGTAAATAATGAGGGAATACAACAATGAAGCCAGAAACTATTGCGTCTGCTATGCATTCTATAACGTTGGCTTCAACAACGATAGGGACAATGGAAGCCTCTAACAATGGGGTGGAGCCAACACAGAAAATGGCAAAACCTATTCCTATTATCGAACCTATGCCTCATTATCCCCTTTCTGCAAATATCTCTGATATGATAGCACATATTAATGAGCTTATTAGTCAGAAAACGACAAAACTTGTTACAGAAATTAATCACGTTTTCTCGTTAGAAAAACATAAAGAGCAAAAAAAGCAATCAATTCAGCAAGGTGCAGTAATAGAACAAGAAGGATTCTATGAAGCAACAAGAGTAGTAGAAAGAGTAACTAATAATTAAAGTAGAGTCACATAGTCAGATTACTATTCATAACACCAAAGTAAGTTTGTGAATATTCTGATTTAGTCGCTAATGTAATATTTTGTTATCAATGTGATGAAAAATGCAAATAGAGCTTCTAGTAATGTGTAGCGATATTTATATTTCTGTTACATAATCAAATTATGTATAATTTCATTTCTTTCTAAACACATGATTGTAAAAACGCTCGAGTAAAAAATATAACAAGAATTGTCCATCACAAAATTCTTGCATAATATTAATCAATATACCCCCATACCCTTATTCTTTCCCGTAATCGTCACATCATTCAACTCAGCACTCGTCACCCCATTCCCCACATACACCCCATACTCACCCATAAAATTAATCGTCGAGTTCTCCCTAATCATCAGCCTCTCACCCTTCTCCATACTCACCCCTTTTGTGACCTGCAAAATCTTCACATCATCTAACGTCATCGTCATATCTGTCCCCCCCCACCGCATAGACCCCGTATCCACTTTCCTCTCCCGTAATCGTTGTCCCCGTCAAGCTAACATTCTTTATCCCTCCCTTCACATAAACGCCCCATCCACTCTCTTTAAAGTCAATGGTTGTTCCCTTTTCTATTATCAACGTCCCCCTCTCTGCATAGACCCCCGTCCCACTTCCCTTTCCCGTAATCACCGTCTGCGTCAACTCAGCACTCTTCACCTCTCCCCACACCCCAACCCCAACTCCATCCCCCACAAACTCAATCGTCGAACTCCCACTAATCGTCAAACTCTTACCTCCCTTCTCCATCATCACCCCCATTGCCACTCCTTTTATCCTCACATTATCCAACTTCACATCACCCCCCATCATCATCACCCCCGTACCCTTTCCATCTCCCGTAATCTCCACACCCATCAAACTCGCACTCTTCACCTCACTCCCCACCATCACCCCCGTTCCCGTAAACCCTTTTACCGACCCCTGATTCATTATCAACACCCCCTTCTCCACCCTCACCCCCGTTGCGAACCTTGAAATATCCACCCCTCCACTCAACGTCACACCCCCCTCCATATACACCCCCGTACCCTTTCCATCTCCCGTAATCTCCCCCTCAGTCATCTTAAACGTCCCCCCCTTCACATACACCCCCGTTTCAAACCTTGAAACCTCCACCCCTCCACTCAACTCAACCGTCCCCGAAGTATCCACAATCACCCCATAACTCCCTCCACTTCCCCCTCCCTGAATCGACCCCCCCATCATAGTAGCCTTCCCCGACCCCGTCACTCTAAGCCCCATCGTAGTTCCCACAATCGTCGCCCTCCCATTCACCTCTAACACCCCACTTCCCGACACCTCAGCCCCCACCGTAGTTCCCTGAATCGACCCCTTTGTCACCTCCAACGTCCCCTTTGTCACCCTCGCCCCCACTCCAACCCCCTCAATCGTCACCGTATTCAACATCAACGCCCCATCCCCCATCATCACCGCCCCCGTACTCCCACTTGCTAAATTAATCTTCGCCCCTACCCCCATCACAGTAGCATTAGCCGTCCCCTTATCTCCCATAAACACTATCCCCATACTTCCCTGAACCTTCACCTCTCCCCCCAACGTCACAGTCCCCCATCCTTCACCCCTATCCCCCCTCCATTAACCTTCACCCCATCAATCAACGTCACAGTCCCCCATTCTTCACCCCAATCACATAATCTCCCCTAACCCCAATCACCCCTTTAGTCACCGTAACAGAAGATCCCTTACCATCAGCCACTATCCCCTTATACACATTTTGAATATCAACCTCTCCCGCCAATACCAGCTTCCCTTGCTTTTCCACCTGAATCGCCGGCATCTTACTACTCTTATCCGTGATCGTCAGCTTATCTACTATCGTAATATCTGCCTTCGACCCATGCACCTTCACAGCAGGATTACTAGGCTCATCCTTCATATCTATAGTTCTCGGACCCCTCAGCGTCCCCCCATCACCCGTACCCCCATACCTCCCATCACACTCGATTTTCCCATTTGGATTATCACCACTCCTATCACCAGCCTCCCCAGTACCATAAGTATTAGTAAACCCATTACAATTCAGTGATTTGGCATACACTTTTGTTTGAGCCGTAATAAGAGCAAGACCCGCCAGAACAGCTGTCGAGAGAACACACAAACAAACATGATGTTTTAACACACAACGCATAACCATAAACCCATACATCCTCTTTAAATCACCCTGATTAAAAGAGACAAAATCTTCTTAAAAAAAAAGAAAAAACAAAAATGAAAACACACATGAATGGCTTGATCCCCAAATCAAACGCCCCCAGAAAGCCTTCTACAAAAAACATCAAAACAAAACAAAATGCTCTCTAAACACGATCCTAAACACAGACCCAAAATAAAAAATAAACCTACAAAACATAAAAGGGAAAATAAACACACCTAAACCATAACAACATCACACGGCCACCATTATTTACATAAACACCCCTTGCTTTATCCTGCCCATCGATTTTAATGCCTATTCCCTTAATATCCGCAGTGTTTAAAACCCTTTTACCCTCTTTGTCTACAACGCTATCTGCCTCGACCTTTAAGAAAGTAGCATCGGAATTACTACCCCTATACTTCATAGACAAATTATTTAACAAAACACTCCCCTGCTTGAGCAAAACACCGTGCTCTCTTTTAAACTCTATCGATCCTCCCACCATACTGACATTCCCCTTTACGATAGTCATACCCTCTGCAACCTCTTTCAAAGTAGTATCAACCATCAACAGCTGTCCATACCCCATCTTTATCCCCGTACCTTTATGACCAGACCCTGTAATATGGACATCATTTAATACAGCATACCCCTGATCAAAATAAATACCGTAGTCTCCCTTAAAACTAATGGATCCCTTACCCATCACCAGAAACCCATTCCCCATCACATAAGCCCCCGTTTTAACCCCCTCAATATTCACCCCCTTCATCATGACTTTTGCTGAGTGACTCACCTCCACCCCTGCCCCTGCCCCTACACCTTCAACTGTATCTTCAACTGTATTTGCAACTGTATCTTCAACTGCAACTGCAACTGTACCTTTATTCTCTTGTCTTGTAATTTTGAAACCACTTAAAAAAGCATTCCCCCCTGAAACACTGATACCATACCTTCCACTAAAGGTAACCGATCCTCCCACCATGTGGACAACCCCTTGTGAGATAGTCATACCCTTTGCAACATCTCTCAAGATAGTATCCTTCAACCGCACTGCTCCTCGTGTCATATACAGCCCCGTACCCTTTCCTTTTCCATCTCCCTCAATCGTCACCTTTTCTAAGAGAACCTTCCCTCCCATCGCATAGACCCCGTACCCACTTCCACTCCCCATAATCTTCGCCCCCGTCAAACGAGCATTCACCCCTCCCACCATCACCCCATATCCATCCTTAAACTCAATCTTCGTCCCATCCTCCACTGCCAACGTCCCACTCCCTGTCATAGCTACCCCTGTTCGTACATTTGAAATCTTTACTCCCCCACTCAACGTCACCGTCAGCTGACTTCCCTCAGCACTCACCCCCGTTTGTACCCCTGAAATATCCACCCCCTCCAACGTCACTATCCCACCCCCCACTGCATAGACCCCCACACTCACCCCATTATTCCTACCCCTCTCACTTCCAGTTCCCACAATCCTTGTTTTTGTCAAATAAGTACTCACCAATCCTTCAACCTTCACCCCATACTCACCCATAAAACTAATCTCTGTTGTCCCCCTAATCATCAGGCTCTTTCCTCCCCTCGCATAAACCCCTTTCCCAACCTTTGAAATCTCCACCTTCTCCAACGATATCGTCAACTCCCCATTCCCCGCCCCTCCCACCGCATACACCCCCGTGCCCATACCACTTTCCTCTCCCTTAATTGTCACATCATTCAAGTTAACACTCTTCACCAATTTCTCCACATAAACGCCCCATCCACTCTCTTTAAAGTCAATGGTTGTTCCCTTTTCTATTATCAACGTCCCCTTTTCCGCATACACCCCCGTTTTAACCTTTGAAATCCCCACCTTATCCAACATCATCTTTCCCGAGCTCTCCATTATGACCCCCACTCCCTTATCCTGTCCCGTAATCGTTGTCCCCTTCAACTCAGCCGTCACCTCACCCCCCACCATCACCCCATATCCACCCATAAACTCAATCCTCGAGTTCTCCCTAATCATCAAACTTTTACCCCCCATCACCCTCACCCCCGTTTGTACCTCTTTTATCGACCCCCCAGTAATCGTCAGACTTTTACCCTCCAACATCATCACCCCCATTTCAACCTTTGAAATCTCCACCTTATCCAACGTCATCGTCAAGTTCGTCCCCCCCATCCCATAGACCCCCATACCCTTTCCACTTCTCCCTCCTATAATCTTCACATCTTTCAACTCAGCCGTCACATCACCCCCCACCATCACCCCGTACCCACCCCCAATTGCTAAACTAATCCTCGTCACATTCTCCATCGTCAAGTTCCCTTTCCCCAACATCATCACCCCTATTTCAACCGCCTCAATCTTCACATCCGTCAAACCAACCTTCACATTTTCCGTCCCCATCGCATAGACCCCCGTACTCCCCTTTCCACTTCCCGTAATCGTCACATCATTCAACTCAGCCATCGCCGTATTCCCCAGATAGACCCCAACCCCATAATTTCCCGTAAAATCAACTGACCCTTTCTTCATCGTCAGCTTTTTACCCCCCCTCGCATACACCCCCATTGCCACCTGTGAAATATCCACCTTATCCAACGTCATCGTCAAGTTCGTCCCCCCCATCGCATGTATCCCCATACCCTTATTCTTTCCCGTAATCGTCACATCATTCAACTCAGCACTCGTCACCCCATTCCCCACATACACCCCATACTCACCCATAAAATTAATCGTTGAGTTCCTACTAATCATCAAACTTTTACCCCGCCCCATCACTACCCCCATTGCCACCTTTGAAATCCTCACATCGTCCAACGTCATCTCCAATGTCCCACCCCCCATCGCATACACCCCCATACTCCCAACTCCCCCACCCGTAATCACCGTCTGCGTCAAACTAACACTCTTCACCTCTCCCCACACCCCAACCCCAACTCCATCCCCCACAAACTCAATCGTCGAACTCCCACTAATCGTCAAACTCTTACCTTCCTTCTCCATATAGACCCCCATTTCAACCCCTTTTATCTCCACCTTATCCAACGTCATCGTCAAGTTCGTCCCCCCCTTCGCATACACCCCCGTACCCTTCCCTTTTCCATTCCCCCTAATCACCGTCCGCGTCAAACTCGCACTCTTCACCCCACTTCCCACATACACCCCATAATCCCCCATAAACTCAATCTTCGTCCCATCCTTCACCGTCAACCACCCACTTGACATAGCTATCCCCATTTGCACCTTTTTTATCTCCCCTCCACTGACCATCACATTCCCCCCCATCGCATGTATCCCCGTTCCCGTTCCTTTTCCATTCCCCTCAATCATCACCCTCACCAAATCAGCTTTTGTCACCTTGTCCCCCATATACACCCCATAATCCCCCATAAAACTAATCGTCGAGCTTCCACTAATCATCAGACTCTCCCCCTTCATCATAACTATGCCCGTTTGTACCTCTTTGATCGACCCCCCAGTAATCGTCAGACTTTTACCCCCCCATCACCCTCACTCCCGTTCCAACCCTTGAAATCGTCACCCCCTCCAACCTCATCGCCATCCCCGTCCCCCCCCTCGCATACACCCCCTGACCACTTCCCCTTCCTGTAATCCTCATCCCCTTCAAACTCGCATTTGTCACCAAACTCCCCATATACACCCCATAATCCCCCATAAAACTAATCGTCGAGCTTCCACTAATCATCAGACTCTCCCCCTTCATCATAACTATGCCCGTTTGTACCTCTTTGATCGACCCCCCAGTAATCGTCAGACTTTTACCCCCCATCACCCTCACTCCCGTTCCAACCCTTGAAATCGTCACCCCCTCCAACCTCATCGCCATCCCCGTCCCCCCCTCGCATACACCCCCTGACCACTTCCCCTTCCTGTAATCCTCATCCCCATCAAACTCGCATTTGTCACCAAACTCCCCACATAGACCCCATAGTTACCCCAACTTGCTAAACTAATCGTCGACCCTCCCTCCATCCTAAACACCCCCTTCTTCGCATACACCCCCACTCCAACCTTTGAAATCCTCACATCCGTCATCGTCATCGCCATCCCCGTCCCCCCCACCGCATATATCCCCGTTCCCGTTCCTTTTCCATTCCCCTCAATCATCACCCTCACCAAATCAGCTTTTGTCACCCCATTCCCCACATACACCCCATACTCACCCATAAAATTAATCGTCGAGTTCTCCCTAATCATCAGACTCTCCCCCTTCATCATAGCTACCCCCGTTTGTACCTCTTTTATCGACCCCCCAGTAATCGTCAGACTTTTACCCCCCATCACCCTCACCCCCGTTTTAACCCTTGAAATATTCACCATATTCAACATCACATCACCCCCCATCATCATCACCCCAATCCCCTTATCTCCATCTCCCGTAATCTTCGCCCCCATCAAACTCGCACTCGTCACCCCATCCCCCACAATCACCCCCGTTCCCGTAAACTCTGTTACCGACCCCCCAGTCATCTTAAACACCCCCTTCCCCATCATCACCCCCATTGCCACATTTGAAATCCTCACATCCGTCATCGTCATCGCCATCCCCGTCCCCCCCTTCGCATACACCCCCGTACCCTTCCCTTTTCCATTCCCCCTAATCACCGTCCCCGTCAAACTCGCACTCTTCACCCCACTTCCCATATACACCCCATAATCCCCCATAAACTCAATCTTCGTCCCATCCTTCACCGTCAACCACCCACTTGACATAGCTACCCCCGTTTGTACCTCTTTTATCGACCCCCCACTAATCATCAAACTTTTACCCCGCCCCATCACTACCCCCGTTTTAACCTTTGAAATCTCCACCTTATCCAACGTCATCTCCAATGTCCCACCCCCCATCGCATGTATCCCCGTACCCTTATTCTGTCCCGTAATCGTCACCCTTGTCAAATCAGCTTTTGTCACCCCATCCCCCACCATCACCCCCGTTCCCGTAAAATCTGTTACAGACCCCTGATTCATTATCAACGTCCCCTTCTCCACCTCCACCCCCACTCCAACCTTTGAAATCGTCACCATATTCAACGTCACATTCCCTCCCCTCGCATAGACCCCCGTACTCCCACTTCCCCCTCCCGTAATCGTTGTCCCCGTCAAACTCGCACTCGTCACCCCATCCCCCACCATCACCCCCGTTCCCGTAAAATCTGTTACAGACCCCTGATTCATTATCAACACCCCCTTTTCCACCTCCACCCCCATTTCAACCTGTGAAATATTCACCTTATCCAACCTCATCGCCATCCCCGTCCCCCCCTTCGCATACACCCCAATCCCCTTATCTCCCCCTCCCGTAATCTCCACACCCATCAAACTCGCACTCTTCACCTCACTCCCCACCATCACCCCCGTTCCCGTAAACTCTGTTACAGACCCCCCAGCCATTGTCAAGCTCTTCGCCCTCTCCACCCTCACCCCCGTCTCAACCCCTTTTATCTCCACCCTCTCCAACGTCATCTCCAACGTCTCACCCCCCTCCATATACACCCCCGTACCCTTCCCTTTTCCATTCCCCCTAATCACCGTCCCCATCAAACTCGCACTCTTCACCCCATCCCCCACCATCACCCCATATCCCGTAAACTCTGTTACCGACCCCTCAGTCATCTTAAACGTCCCCCCCTTCTCCACCCTCACCCCCGTTTTAACCTTTAAAATATTCACCATATTCAAAGTCACATCATCCCCCACCGCATATATCCCCGTGCCCTGACTATTTCCCATTCCCGTAATCGACCCCCCAGTCATCTTAAACGTCCCCCCCTTCACATACACCCCCATCTTAAACCTTGAAATCTCCACCTCACTCAACGTCACATTCCCCGAGCTCTCCACAATCACCCCATAACTCCCAGTCCCACCTCCCTGAATCGATCCCCCCACCATAGTAGCACTCCCCTTCCCCGTCACACTAAGCCCCACCGTAGTTCCCTGAATCGACCCCTTTATCACCTCCAACGTCCCCTTTGTCACCCTCGCCCCCATTTCAACCCTTGAAATATTCACCATATTCAACATCAACGCCCCATCCGTCACATCAGCCCCAATACTCCCCCTCCCTGAATCGTCATATTCATCACAGTAGCATTAGCTCCCCCCGTCCCCTGCATTATCACTCCCGTACCCCCACTTGCTAAATTAATCTTCGCCCCTACCCCCATCACAGTAGCATTAGCCACCCCATTCCCCATAAACACTATCCCCATACTTCCCTGAACCGTCACCCCCCTCATCAACGTCACCTCTCCCCCATTCTTCACCCCAATCACATAATCTCCCCTAACCCCAATCACCCCTTTAGTCACAATAACAGAAGACTTTGAATCCTTAACCAATATCCCCTTATACACCCCTGTAGCATTGACATCATTCAACGTCAGCTTCCCCTGCCTTTCCACCTGAATCGCCGGATTAGTATTACGCTTACCATTATCCGTGATCGTCAGCTTACCTACTATCGTAATCACAGCCCTCCCCCCATGCACCTTCACAGCAGGCTTAAGATCCTTACCCATATCTATATCTCGATTACCACTCAGCTCCCCATTACTACCACCTATACCACCCATCACCCTCTGATACTGCCCCCTCATACTCACCCTCCCATACCCCCCCTCATACACCCCATCCCCATCACACTCGATTTTCCCAGTTTCACTATCACCCCTAGGATCACCAGCCTCCCCACTAGCACTAGTATTAGTAAACCCATTACAATTCAGTGATTTGGCATACACTTTTGTTTGAGCTGTAATAAGAGCAAGACCCGCCAGAACAGCTGTCGAGAGAACACACAAACAAACATGATGTTTTAACACACAACGCATAACCATAAACCCATACATCCTCTTTAAATCACCCTGATTAAAAGAGACAAAATCTTCTTAAAAAAAAAAGAAAAAACAAAAATGAAAACACACATGAATGGCTTGATCCCCAAATCAAACGCCCCCAGAAAGCCTTCTACAAAAAACATCAAAACAAAACAAAATGTTCTCTAAACACGATCCTAAACACAGACCCAAAACAAAAAAATAAGCCTATAAAAAACATAGGGAAAATAAACACACCTGAACCATAACAACATCACACACCCCTTGCTTTATCCTGCCCGTCGATTTTAATGCCTATTCCCTTAATATCCGCAGTGTTTAAAACCCTTTTACCCTCTTTGTCTACAACGCTATCTGCCTCGACCTTTAAGAAAGTAGCATCGGAATTACTACCCCTATACTTCATAGACAAATTATTTAACAAAACACTCCCCTGCTTGAGCAAAACACCGTGCTCTCTTTTAAACTCTATCGATCCTCCCACCATACTGACATTCCCCTTTACGATAGTCATACCCTCTGCAACCTCTTTCAAAGTAGTATCAACCATCAACAGCTGTCCATACCCCATCTTTATCCCCGTACCTTTATGACCAGACCCTGTAATATGGACATCATTTAATACAGCATACCCCTGATCAAAATAAATACCGTAGTCTCCCTTAAAACTAATGGATCCCTTACCCATCACCAGAAACCCATTCCCCATCACATAAGCCCCCGTTTTAACCCCCTCAATATTCACCCCCTTCATCATGACTTTTGCTGAGTGACTCACCTCCACCCCTGCCCCTGCCCCTACACCTTCAACTGTATCTTCAACTGTATTTGCAACTGTATCTTCAACTGCAACTGCAACTGTACCTTTATTCTCTTGTCTTGTAATTTTGAAACCACTTAAAAAAGCATTCCCCCCTGAAACACTGATACCATACCTTCCACTAAAGGTAACCGATCCTCCCACCATGTGGACAACCCCTTGTGAGATAGTCATACCCTTTGCAACATCTCTCAAGATAGTATCCTTCAACCGCACTGCTCCTCGTGTCATATACAGCCCCGTACCCTTTCCTTTTCCATCTCCCTCAATCGTCACCTTTTCTAAGAGAACCTTCCCTCCCATCGCATAGACCCCGTACCCACTTCCACTCCCCATAATCTTCGCCCCCGTCAAACGAGCATTCACCCCTCCCACCATCACCCCATATCCATCCTTAAACTCAATCTTCGTCCCATCCTCCACTGCCAACGTCCCACTCCCTGTCATAGCTACCCCTGTTCGTACATTTGAAATCTTTACTCCCCCACTCAACGTCACCGTCAGCTGACTTCCCTCAGCACTCACCCCCGTTTGTACCCCTGAAATATCCACCCCCTCCAACGTCACTATCCCACCCCCCACTGCATAGACCCCCACACTCACCCCATTATTCCTACCCCTCTCACTTCCAGTTCCCACAATCCTTGTTTTTGTCAAATAAGTACTCACCAATCCTTCAACCTTCACCCCATACTCACCCATAAAACTAATCTCTGTTGTCCCCCTAATCATCAGGCTCTTTCCTCCCCTCGCATAGACCCCTTTCCCAACCTTTGAAATCTTCACATCCGTCAAATCAACCTTCACATTTTCCTTCCCCCCGCATACACCCCGTACCCATTATCCTCTCCCTTAATCGTCACATCATTCAAGTTAACACTCTTCACCAATTTCTCCACATAAACGCCCCATCCACTCTCTTTAAAGTCAATGGTTGTTCCCTTTTCTATTATCAACGTCCCCCTCTCCGCATAGACCCCCGTTTTAACCTTTGAGATCCCCACCCCCTCCAACGTCATCTTTCCCGAGCTCTCCATTATGACCCCCACTCCCTTATCCTGTCCCGTAATCGTTGTCCCCTTCAACTCAGCCGTCACCTCACCCCCCACCATCACCCCATATCCACCCATAAAATTAATCCTCGAGTTCTCCCTAATCATCAGACTCTCCCCCTTCATCATAGCTACCCCCGTTTGTACCTCTTTTATCGACCCCCCAGTAATCGTCAGACTTTTACCCTCCAACATCATCACCCCCATTTCAACCTTTGAAATCTCCACCTTATCCAACGTCATCGTCAAGTTCGTCCCCCCCATCCCATAGACCCCCATACCCTTTCCACTTCTCCCTCCTATAATCTTCACATCTTTCAACTCAGCCGTCACATCACCCCCCACCATCACCCCGTACCCACCCCCAATTGCTAAACTAATCCTCGTCACATTCTCCATCGTCAAGTTCCCTTTCCCCAACATCATCACCCCTATTTCAACCGCCTCAATCTTCACATCCGTCAAACCAACCTTCACATTTTCCGTCCCCATCGCATAGACCCCCGTACTCCCCTTTCCACTTCCCGTAATCGTCACATCATTCAACTCAGCCATCGCCGTATTCCCCAGATAGACCCCAACCCCATAATTTCCCGTAAAATCAACTGACCCTTTCTTCATCGTCAGCTTTTTACCCCCCCTCGCATACACCCCCATTGCCACCTGTGAAATATCCACCTTATCCAACGTCATCGTCAAGTTCGTCCCTCCCACCGCATACACCCCCGTACCCTTTCCATCTCCCGTAATCGTTGTCCCCATCAAACTCGCACTCGTCACCCCATTCCCCATATACACCCCATAATCCCCCTTAAAATCAATCGTTGAGTTCCTACTAATCATCAAACTTTTACCCCGCCCCATCACTACCCCCATTGCCACCTTTGAAATCCTCACATCGTCCAACGTCATCTCCAATGTCCCACCCCCCATCGCATACACCCCCATACTCCCAACTCCCCCACCCGTAATCACCGTCTGCGTCAAACTAACACTCTTCACCTCTCCCCACACCCCAACCCCAACTCCATCCCCCACAAACTCAATCGTCGAGTTCCCCCTAATCGTCAAACTCTTACCTTCCTTCTCCATATAGACCCCCATTTCAACCCCTTTTATCTCCACCTTATCCAACGTCATCGTCAAGTTCGTCCCCCCCATCGCATGTATCCCCATACCCTTATTCTTTCCCGTAATCGTCACATCATTCAACTCAGCACTCGTCACCCCATTCCCCATATACACCCCATAATCCCCCTTAAAATCAATCGTTGAGTTCCTACTAATCATCAAACTTTTACCCCGCCCCATCACTACCCCCATTGCCACCTTTGAAATCCTCACATCGTCCAACGTCATCTCCAATGTCCCACCCCCCATCGCATACACCCCCATACTCCCAACTCCCCCACCCGTAATCACCGTCTGCGTCAAACTAACACTCTTCACCTCTCCCCACACCCCAACCCCAACTCCATCCCCCACAAACTCAATCGTCGAGTTCCCCCTAATCGTCAAACTCTTACCTTCCTTCTCCATATAGACCCCCATTTCAACCCCTTTTATCTCCACCTTATCCAACGTCATCGTCAAGTTCGTCCCCCCATCGCATGTATCCCCATACCCTTATTCTTTCCCGTAATCGTCACATCATTCAACTCAGCACTCGTCACCCCATTCCCCATATACACCCCATAATCCCCCATAAAACTAATCGTCGAACTCCCACTAATCGTCAAACTCTTACCTTCCTTCTCCATATAGACCCCCATTTCAACCCCTTTTATCTCCACCTTATCCAACGTCATCGTCAAGTTCGTCCCCCCCTTCGCATACACCCCCGTACCCTTCCCTTTTCCATTCCCCCTAATCACCGTCCCCGTCAAACTCGCACTCTTCACCCCACTTCCCATATACACCCCATAATCCCCCATAAACTCAATCTTCGTCCCATCCTTCACCGTCAACCACCCACTTGACATAGCTATCCCCATTTGCACCTTTTTATCTCCCCTCCACTGACCATCACATTCCCCCCCACCGCATATATCCCCGTTCCCGTTCCTTTTCCATTCCCCTCAATCATCACCCTCACCAAATCAGCTTTTGTCACCCCATTCCCCACATACACCCCATACTCACCCATAAAATTAATCGTCGAGTTCTCCCTAATCATCAGACTCTCCCCCTTCATCATAACTATGCCCGTTTGTACCTCTTTGATCGACCCCCCAGTAATCGTCAGACTTTTACCCCCCATCATTCTCACCCCCGTTCCAACCCCTGAAATCGTCACATTCTCCAACATCATCGTCAAGTTCGTCCCCCTCTCTGCATACACCCCCGTACCCTTTCCATCTCCCGTAATCGTTGTCCCCATCAAACTCGCACTCTTCACCTCACTCCCCACCATCACCCCCGTTCCCGTAAACTCTGTTACCGACCCCTCAAGAATCTTCAACATCCCCTTCTCCACCCTCACCCCCGTTTTAACCTTTAAAATATTCACCATATTCAACATCACATCACCCCCCATCATCATCACCCCCGTACCCTTTCCATCTCCCATAATCTTCGCCCCCATCAAACTCGCACTCCTCACCCCACTCCCCACACTCACCCCCGTTCCCGCAAAATCTGTTACCGACCCCTGATTCATTATCAACGTCCCCTTCTCCACCTCCACCCCCATTGCCACCTTTGAAATCTCCACCTCACTCAACGTCACATTCCCTCCCACCGCATGTATCCCATACCCACTTCCCTTTCCCGTAATCGTTGTCCCCATCAAACTCGCACTCTCCACCCCCTCCCCCACCATCACCCCATATTCCGTAAACCCTTTCACCGACCCCCCAGTAATCGTCAGACTTTTACCCCCCATCACCCTCACCCCCGTTTGTACCTTTAAAATATTCACCATATTCAACGTCACATTCCCTCCCACCGCATAGACCCCCGTCCCACTTCCCTCTCCCGTAATCGTTGTCCCCGTCAAACTCGCACTCTCCACCCCCTCCCCCACCATCACCCCATATTCCGTAAACCCTTTCACCGACCCCTGATTCATTATCAACGTCCCCTTCTCCACCTCCACCCCCGTTCCAACCCTTGAAATCGTCACCCCCTCCAACCTCATCACCATCCCTTCCGCCCCCCTCGCATACACCCCCGTCCCACTTCCCCCTCCCGTAATCATCACCCTTGTCAACTCAGCACTCTCCACCCCCTCCCCCACCATCACCCCCGTTCCCGTAAACCCTTTTACCGACCCCTGATTCATTATCAACACCCCCTTCTCCACCTCCACCCCCATTTCAACCTGTGAAATATTCACCATATTCAACGTCACATTCCCTCCCCTCGCATAGACCCCCGTACTCCCACTTCCCTTTCCCGTAATCGTTGTCCCCATCAAACTCGCACTCTCCACCCCATCCCCCACCATCACCCCCGTTCCCGTAAACCCTTTTACCGACCCCTGATTCATTATCAACACCCCCTTCTCCACCCTCACCCCCACTCCAACCTTTGAAATCGTCACCATATTCAACGTCACCTTCCCTCCCCTCGCATACACCCCATAGCTATCCCCACTATCCTTTCCCGTAATCGTCACATCCATCAAAGTAGCACTCTTCACCCCATCTCCCACCATCACCCCATAACTCGCAAAATCTGTTACCGACCCCCAGTCATCTTAAACGTCCCCTTTTCCGCATAGACTCCCGTTTTAACCCTTGAAATATCCACCCCTCCACTCAACGTCACATCATCCCCCGCCGCATATATCCCCGTGCCCTGACTATTTCCCATTCCCGTAATCGACCCCCCAGTCATCTTAAACACCCCCCCTTCACATACACCCCCGTTTCAAACCTTGAAACCTCCACCCCTCCACTCAACTCAACCGTCCCCGAAGTATCCACTATCACCCCATAACTCCCAACACCCCCACTTCCCTGAATCGACCCCCCCACCATAGTAGCACTCCCCCCCGTCACCTTAAGCCCCGTACCATTACGCCCCGTAACCATAATCATCACATTCCCCATCACCGTCAACACCCCACTTCCCGACACATCAGCCCCCATCGTAGTTCCACTAATCATCGCCTCTCCCATCACTGTCAACGTCCCCTTTGTCACCCTCGCCCCCACTCCAACCCCCTCAATCGTCACCATATTCAACATCAACGCCCCATCCGTCACATCAGCCCCAATACCCCCCCTTCCCTGAATCGTCATATTCATCACCTCTCCCCTCCCCTTCCCCTGCATTATCACTCCCGTACCCCCACTTGCTAAATTAATCTTCGCCCCTCCCCCCATCACAGTAGCATTAGCCTTTCCATTCCCCATAAACACTATCCCCGTCTTGACATTACTAAAACTCGTACCCACCAACGTTACAGTCCCCCCACCCTGACCCACCACTATCCCCCCTCCATTAACCGTCACCCCCCTCATCAACGTCACCTCTCCCCCATCCTTCACCCCAATCACATAATCTCCATCTCTCCTAACCCCTATCGATCCTTTAAGTACCGTAACAGAAGACTTTGAATCCTTAACCAATATCCCCTTATACACCCCTGTAGCATTGACATCATTCAACGTCAGCTTCCCTTGCTTTTCCACCTGAATCGCCGGACCAGTACTCTTACTACTCTTATCCGTGATCGTCAGCTTACCTACTATCGTAATCTCAGCCCTCCCCCCATGCACCTTCACAGCAGGCTTAAGATCCGCACCCATATCTATAGTTCGATCACCACTCAGCTCCCCACTACTACCACCTATACCACCCGTCACCCTCTCATACTTCCCCTTCCCATACTTCTTCTCATACCTCCCCTCCCCATCACACTCGATTTTCCCAGTTTTACTATCACCACTAGGATCATCAGGATCCCCACTAGCCCTATCATTAACAAACCCATTACAATTCAGTGATTTGGCATACACTTTTGTTTGAGCCGTAATAAGAGCAAGACCCGCCAGAACAGCTGTCGAGAGAACACACAAACAAACATGATGTTTTAACACACAACGCATAACCATAAACCCATACATCCTCTTTAAATCACCCTGATTAAAAGAGACAAAATCTTCTTAAAAAAAAGAAAAAACAAAAATGAAAACACACATGAATGGCTTGATCCCCAAATCAAACGCCCCCAGAAAGCCTTCTACAAAAAACATCAAAACAAAACAAAATGCTCTCTAAACACGATCCTAAACACAGACCCAAAATAAAAAAAATAAACCTACAAAACATAAAAGGGAAAATAAACACACCTAAACCATAAACGATAAATCAAACTTATAAACAAATAGGGTATGTGTTCAAAAACTAACTACCGCCAAATATTACTAAGCTCACTAAACTCAATCATACACTGGAGAAAGCATAATTCAGTTACCTGCACGCATTTATAAAACCCCACAATGACTTGCATACTATCTTACCAACACCAACCATTCATTCTTCAAACGCTCTAAACAGATCTTCGACTGTGCTGAAATAATTCAACCATATACACACTATGCAAAAGCTTGATGTGTTGTTTCCTTCTCCCATGCTTCCTCTATAGATATAAACTATAAACTTCGTTGATCAGTGGATACTGCTGTAGGAACTAGCAAAAGCTTATCATAATCAAATCAGTAAGGAAGAGACTACATTCCACAATCCAAAACTGAACCTGAGAAACTTATGACTTATGGGGCCTTCCTTCATACCTATCTATCACTTAAATTAAGCAAAGTAATCCATAGGTAGAACGGTCAAGATTTAATTCCCCGCTTTTTCTCCCTCAATCAGACCATGTAGATACACTGTAAACAAATAAATAAGTCATCGATAATGGTTTTCGAGAATAATACCGGTAGATCACAAAAACAACTTGTTGAGTCTCATAGTTATTTTAGCTTATTCGACAGCATCAAGATAGATATTAAGCATTTTGGCTAAAAACTCTATAGACCCTATAAATTGTTATAGAAAAATAGATAAAAACGGTACGTCAGCATTTGAATAGAAGATTGATACAGTAGAGATTATACTTTACGTATGTTTAGCTATAAGCTAAAATAAATTTCCTCTTATAACAACAATCCAAAAAGCCCTTCTCAAAATTGAAGAAATAATTGCCAAATTTCTTCTTGAAAAAATCTATTTGCTTTAAGTATTTTTAAAATTGTAGAATTTCCTTGCAAACCCATTGATCACAAAAATAAGCGGATATGTTCAAATATAAAGGGTAAATTTCATTAAAAACAAATAATCAAAGATTGATGAAAATTTCCCAATACATTGTTGCTAAAACATGATGTTTAAATTTTCAAAAACCCGTTTCTATTCGATTATAAACCAACTGCGTGAACGCATAAATTTGCCCTCCAATAAATGGAGCTGTCAGCGCTAAAACAAGAAAAATAATAATGATTTTTGGAATAAAGGTCAGAGTCATTTCCTGCACTTGTGTTAACGCCTGAAATAACGCAATACAAATCCCTATAGACATAGCAGCAAGGACTGCTGGACCACTGGCAATTAAAATGGTCCATATAGCAGCCGTTACCATATCAATAGCATCAGCTTCATTCATACTTCAACCTCAGCCTCAACATGAGATTGATCAGTATCTGAATCAGGTTTACTGCCCATTACCGTAATACCCGGACCGATAAGCACTTTTTCATTATTATCTAATGTCGCAACCATACCATCAGTATAGATATCTATAGATTCAACATATCCTTCAATTATCTTACCATCAGCATCCTCAAATTGAATATATTTTCCAACATATCCTTCTGCTCCATTAATGGAACCATTTGAAAGTATCTGATCAAGTTTATCATTTGTCTTTATAGTTTGTTCAACAACTGAAAAGCTTGCTAATTGTGCTACAAATTCTGTTGAATCCATAGGATTGGTTGGATCTTGATTATTCATCTGTGCTACCAACAATTTTATAAATGTATCGAAATCTGTGTCTTTCTTAGCTTCAACAACATCTTGTCTTCCACTATCTCTGCGCAGAAAACTTTCAAGACTACCACTACCAATCGCACCTAACGTCATATCACACCTCGCTAACCTGTCTAACTTCTCTTGCGTTTGCATTTGTTAAAGGTATTTTCCCCATAATTTGCGCTTCTCTTGGGAATAAACCACGAATAACTTTCAACACTTCAAACATTTTATTTTGCTCGGTTAAATAGATACACTCTTTCAACCCTTCCAAAAGATCACTATCCGTAAAAGTTTGAAGTAATTTTTTTAACAATCCAACAAAAACTGCCAATGCCTGTTCAGCTTCTCCTGGGTTAATCAACATAAGTTGAGCAGAAAAATAAAGTTGTTTAAGTGGCGTATCAGTATCTTCCACTTGTAAAACATGCCCCTCTAAAAGAAAAGTCACATCATTGAGCAATTCAAAAGTCACTTTACGATCTACACGTAAAACTGCACCATTAATAAAAATTTTTTCATTCGGCTTTAATGTTAAATACATTGGTTGCCTCCTCATTCACACATTTCTGGATTAGTGGAAAGACCATCGCGGATAGATTCTGAGATCTCAACGAGAACATCAAAATCAGCAACCTTTCCCTCATCTAATTTCTGAATTTCCTTTAAAATAAAAAAACCAATAGAGATAAGAGATGCCTTCAATTCTGGTGGCAAAGCATTTTCTGCCTGTCCGAGATCTTCAATAAGAATGATCCAAAGCTTCCGAGCAAATTGAACTGCTTCATTAACCTCATGTGAACCAGGACCTTTTGCTTTTGCATCCAAAAAAAGTTTAATGCAACGATCAAACAAAGAACGTTCACGCTCACGCGCGCTCATTGCATCATCTTCCATGACATCTTCATATCGCATTTGGTACATCAAATAACTGCACCTCTTATCTTAAATAATTAACAAGACTTAACTGGCTTATCCGCCCTGTCAAAGTATAAGAAAGATTTAACATCGCTTCTAACGCTTGAACTTTCTGAACAGCCTCTGTTGAATCAACACCAATCAAATCAATCTTTGCTTTCATGAGAAGATCTTTCTGAATCTCAATTCGTTGTGTAGCTGTTTTTACTCTCGCTTCAGCACTCCCTATTCTGGAGGCTATAGCAATAATTTCACTCGTAGAACTACTTGTAGATGTTTGATCATTAGAAGTCCGCGCCTTTGAATATAGACCTTCTTGTGCATCTTTTGACAAACCAATATCGCCAAACTCTGCCACCAAAACCATACTCTTCATGGCATCGCGAAATCCTTTTTCATTAGCACTCGCTGCAACATTGACTGTCTCACCATTCGACAAAATACGCTTTTCAATAGAGCCATCTTGAGCATTTGAAAAAATTTGAGTGAAATTCTCTTCATCAAACAAGCTACTAAATGGCCCATCAATAAATTCTTCCATCTCTTCACTGGTAAGATCTTCCGGTTTTCTACCGCCTAGAAATTCATCAAATGTATCTCTTACGACCTTACTAGGCCCAGTTTCACCACCAACTGTATAAAAGTTCAACGGCTGTTCACTAGTATTAGTCCCACCAAATACATATTCACCATTATAATTGGTATTTAAAGCAGAAATAAATGCACTCAAAGAATCCTGTGCAACTGCTTGTATCACAGATGGCGCTGCACTTCCTGGATCGCCCACAAGCATATTATTAAAAAGAGTCAACGCTCCTGGTGCAGCTGCTTCATCACCTGATGAAACCAAACTGTGTATTGCAGCTTGCATAGAGGACATTCTTAACATCGTCAATTTATTGGTATTACTAAAACCTTCAAGATAACTCATCTGGCTTTCAATATTCACCAAGCGTCCTGTTCTGCGCCCTAATGTAAGACCTGGATCATACAATTTTCCAGTAGTCGCTTCATAGCTTGCTTGCATTAATTCAGACTGCCCATTAGCAATTACATCACGCCGAGCATTACTTAAAACATATGTTGAAACTGATGGAACTCTCATTTCATACCTACCGAATTGCTATCATAAGATCGTCTAACATTTTACCAACCGTACTAATAATACGTGTGGTGGCTGCATATGTCTGTTCTAATTGTAACATTAACACCATTTCATCATCTGTATTTACACCTGTTCCGTTGGATAATGCTTCAGACGCATGTAAAAACATTGTACTGTGATATTTTGCGTCTTTATCCGCATCTGAACGTAATCCTTCAAGCCAACCAATTGAATTTTTACTAAAATCCATAATAGATTGTTCGGGAAACAAACCTGTATCTGTTCCAAATGTCCGCTTTTGATCAAAAGCATCCACTAACGATTGAAGATCCTCACCAAAATGTTCTGGTCCGCCGCCTTCTGTGTTACTATCAAATACAGAATTAAGCCGTATTCTCCCTGATAACCCCTCAATAGGACCAATAACACCATCTGGCTGATTATCATCTAAAAATAAGGAAGGAGGCCCTGGAAACATCTGCAGTAAAGCATTTGCCATTTCATCCAGCTGTTTTTGATACTGTGGTGCTATTTCATCACGTATCCTCAACAATCCACCAAGATTGCCACCCCCATTGGGTTCAACAAAAGATGGGTGACCTAATGGCACGCCATCAACAAAGACTTGCTTTCCCGCAACACCAGCTGGCAAGGAGCCGCTCGACTGAAATGTTACCTCCCGTGGGGTCTTATCATATAAAGTACTGCCATCCATACCATAAATGGTCATACTTCCATCAGAATGATACACTGTATTGATGCCAATTTCTTGAGATAAAGCTTTTAAGACTGTATCTCTCTGATCCATATAGATGCTATCATCCCGCCCCGCATTCCTTTCTCGAACTACATACTGATCAAGCTCATGAAACTGTTGCAATAAATCATTAATATGATCAACAGAGTCCTGAATATCGCTATCTGCATCATTACGTAGCTTTTCGATTTCGCGATTGCCTTCATTTAAACTGTAAACTAAATCACGCGCACGATCAACGGCCGCATCTCCTGCAAAACGTTGTTGCGGATCATTCGCATAAGTTTGTAGTGCTTTTTGAAAATCGCTAAGCAATTGTGAAGGTGCACGTGAAAACTCATCTACCCCATAAATGTTAGACAAACGATTAAGCCCATTAGCGACACTGCCAGAAACAGCAGCTTGACTCGATTTGACCAAATAATTATTCAACAAATGGATGTCACCATCACGGCGAACCATAAGATGAACAGCACCTTTTGGCCCTGATTCTATATATGAAGTTCGCCGGACATAGTTCGGGTCTTGAGCGCCAACTACATTTTGCGAAACAATACCCAATTGACCTGTAGTCGCCTTGAGAGAGTTTCGTGCTGTGTTAATTGTTGAGTTAAACCCCATAATTTGAAATCCCTTTAAATTTTACCTAAATTATCGTTTCAAATTAACAATAACATCCATTAATTCAGAGCCTGTTTGAAAGACTTTGGAATTGGCCGTATAATTACGTTGAGCCTCAATCATATCCGTTAATTCATCGCTCATCTCAACGTTTGAATCTTCAAGATAGCCTGAGAACAACAAACCAAATACACCATCTCCAGGACGTCCCATCATTTGGCCTCCTGTGCGACTATTAGTTCCAAAAACAGAGCCACTTAAAACAGTCAAACTTTCTGGGGATGTCACAGTGGTCATACCCACGTACCCCACAACACGCATCTGGTGATTAGTATATCTTACCTCAATCTCACCATTGCGACCAAAAGTGAAACCGTCAAAAGCACCCGATTCCATACCATCTGCTTCGAGTTCGAAAGCAGATAAATTACCTACCTGGGTAACCAAGGAATCTTTTCCTACCCCACCTAAGTTTACAGCAACTTCAAAAGTACCATCTTCCCCATCATTTTCTGGAAGCGTTAATGTAAAATCATCTACCGGATCTTTAAGATTACCATCTTTATCAAAAACTAAATCCGTGGTACCGACCTTCTCCCCTCCAACATAGGCATCAACTGTCCACTTATTATCATCAGTTTTACGCATATAGAAATCAACTTGAATCTTCTTACCCTGGCTATCATAAGTGGTTACCGATTTTTTATGATTATAACTTTCAGGGTCATTAGGATCAATATCTCCATGAACATCCAAAGCCTCTGCACTGGCGTCAAAATTTACCTTAAAATCAATCTTTGTCGTGACCTCAGGACCAAATAAATCAGTCGGTCCACCTTTAATTTGAACTCTTTGTCCATCTTCATCTAAAAGATAATAACCAGCTAGATTACGGACATATCCATCCTTATCACGAGAAAAAGAGCCTGCACGCGTTAAATATTCTATTCCATTTTCATCTGCGACACGGAAAAAACCATTACCATCAATCATCACATCACCCATCCGACCTGTCGCACGCGCCGGACCACTGATTGAAATGTCATGACCAACATAACTCCTCGCCCCACCAGGAACATAAGCATAATCTCCAGAAGGTATCACATAATTAGAAAATTGGACATCTGTACGTTTATATCCAATCGTATTAACATTAGCGACATTTTCTGCTACACCAGAAAGGCGTGTCCCTTGAGCGTTCATACCTGAAACACCCGTACGCATCATTCCATAAATACTCATATTATCTCCTGTTAATGTTAGCCTATTACGTTATCATAAGCAAACTTTCTTGCGCGAAACTTTTGCTTAATATTTCTATCGAAATAAAATGATCTTAAAAAAGACACATTTTACAAATAACTTTATCTTTGGCGTAGATAGAGAGTGAAATTATGAGCGCTAACTATAGTGTATTTTAAGAAAAAAGCAGAAAAATAGAAAAAAAGTAGAGGTTTTTAAAAACATTAATTTTTAACTATTAAACTGTAACCAAGAAAGCGTTTTGAATCGATAACATCATAACCGATTTTCAATTTGAGCTTTTTGCGGAGTTTACTAATATGGCTTTCAACAACGTTTTCTTCAATAGCGTCGTCAAAGACGCCGTAGATAGAGTTAAAAATTTGTGTTTTGTTAACGCGCTTACCGTAGTTTGTTACAAGGTATTCAAGGATACGTCTTTCGCGGCGTGGAAGAGGAAAGTCTATACCGTTGATGCGCGGATCGCGTCCATCATTAAAGACACTGATGGGGCCAATTTTTATTGCAGCGTTAGCGCTACGAACATCACCTCCGATGCGGCGGCGAATGGCAGCAATACGTGCGAGAATCTCACGCACATGTATTGGTTTGCGTAAAACATCATCGATGCCTGCTTGAAAAAGCTCTATTGTATGATCTAGAACGTTTGTTTCCGTCATAGCTAAAATAGGTGCAGAGCTGTATGTGCGGATTTCCTTTGGAAGCTCAATTTGATTTTCGCATTTTCCTAAAAGAATCGCTTCAATCGAATTTACTTCATGCTCAGGAGCTGTTGAAATCCATTCACTAAAATCTGAAGGAAGGAGACCTGTTGTAGCCACTCCTTCTCGAGCGAACAGCGCAGAATAGCCCTCCGTTACTAACTTACGGTCATCTACTACAACTATCATGCGCTTCTCACTCAAATAATTTAACTTAACTTAAAATCTATTTTTGAAAAGATCTAAATCTTAACAAAACGTATAATTTAATCTTTAAAAACACAAGTTATTTTTCTAATTTATCTTATATAAATCAATAATTTACTATTTATAATTGTATTATTAATTTAATTATACAACTTATACTTGTTTAATACATGTAAAACTGTTCAAAATGAAACAATATGCCATTTTTCTCAAAAAGTGATTCAAGGTGCGTTTTTACAAAATGCTCGAGAATTAGGAGTCCATTGACCAAAACCACTTGCAATCATATTGCGCATAACGCGGCATACGTAACGTTTTTGAGCTGGGTCATTATTGGGGCCAGCATGGTAACGTGCAACTGCCATAGTCCAGTTGCCTTCTTTTTGACGTAAACTTCGTAAAAAGCGTGCTGCGTAATCTACATTAACATGAGGTTTCAGCATCTCTGCCACAGAAGAAAAATGCTTACGATGATAAAAATAGTTGATTTGCATACAACCCACATCGATTAATTTAGCACCACGCTGTTGGGCAGTTTTAAAAATACGTAAAGCTTCCGCTTGCGTTTTAGCAAAAACAGCTTTGCCATCAATATTTAATGCATAAGGTTGAAGTGATTCTTTATGACCTGTTTCTGTTAAACCAATCGCATAAAGAATACCCAAAGGAATACCATAACGCTTAGAGGCGTCAATCATTTCCGCTTCACACACATTTCCAGCAGCTATAGCACTGCTCAGTGTAACAAAGCTACACAACCAACCGATAAGGATCGTGTGGGTGAACATTGTCAACGGAAATATCCAACAGCGATGAATCCACCAATAAAAATTGTTTGAAAAATTGCTTTGATTCATTTTGTTCATTCTGACCCTTATGACCAAAAGCCTGACGCTGACCATTGAAATTTTGTCCACTATCATTCTGCCCTGCCCCCTGATCCATCTGCGAAGACTGACCATGCTGGATAGTTTGAGCATTTTTATCAATAATACTGACTAACACGCGACTGTCATCATTAACAGGCACCTTTTCCAAAATGCGGACCAACATCTGTTGATTGTCAGCCAAAAGGCGTGCTGTTTCTTGACGTTGAATATGCAATTCAACATGAAGCCCTTGTGCACTCATGCGCAATTTAGCATCAATCGTTCCAAGCTCAGCAGGTGTTAACTTCAAACGTAAAAGCTGCACATGGCCAACCTTTTTATTCAACGTAATGTCAACATCGCTTAACTTATTGATTAAATTAGAATTTTCTTTTTCAAGAGTAAGTTTATCACCTATTTCCAGGTCTTCTAGAAGTTGAGATTTTTCAACACCCATCTCCAAACGAGCCATTAATGGTTCACTATTTTGTGTAACACTGTGCGTAAAATTTGGTACAAATTTTTGTGCAAGCGGATTTTTCTCAACGGTTTTAACTTGGTTCTCTCCTTGGACTTCATCCTTAACCACATCCGTTCTTTGAATATCTGCAATCTTTTGATCTTGCACATTACTCTTCATAGAAGATGGTACGTTCTCATTTTTTTCAAATCTGTCTGATTCTTGTGCAATTTTTTCTTGTTTCATAAACTGCTGTACCAAGCATAAAGGGTAAGAAACATCTTGAAGAGAAGCTCTCTTTTTATCTTTTAAATGCTTATCTTTTGCTTTTACAGTTTCAGCATCATCTTGTTCTAGATCTTCTTTTAAAGCTTCTTCTTCTACTGCCTGAGAAAAATCTTCCTCAAGAATCTTTTCATCCGACAGCTTCATACCTTGGCTAACCAGCGCTTTAAACGCTTCACGCAGCTGATTGTCTCCGCCTTCTTTTGGTTGAACCAAAGTCTTATTAACTTTAGACACTGATGTAGAAAGAATATCACACAATTCATCAGTATTTATCATCATATCTATGTTCCCAATAATTTATCGACTTCGTCTATTTTTTCTTGTGCTTGCTCGATAAGCTGATTTATTTCTGTTGATGTAGAAGATGGAGCATTTTGTTGCTCAACAGCTTCTTTAGCTTCTTTCGACACAACTTCAACTTCTTTTGACACAGTTTCTTTTGACATTGTATCTAATTCTTTTTGACTTTGTGGTTGTGTAGAATCTTGTGTCTTAACTTCTTTTTGACCATCCACTAGAGAAGAAGTAACTTTTTGTGCCACAGCTTGCGCAGCAATAAATAATAAGCGATCTTTTTCTGATAAATCTTTGCTTGAAATATTCTGTAACAATTGTTCTGCTTCATGTGCTGTTACAGAACTAGCTAAACTAGCAGCATAATAAAGGCGAGCCGGTGCATCATTTACATTAAGTTCATGCGCCAATGTTAAAGCTTTTTGAGCACTCAATTGCGCCCTTTCCATACGCGCATTAATCAATGCAGTGCGACTAACATCCATATATGCCATCAATTGTACCATAGGCGGCGCATATGAAATCAGTGCTTCTAACTGTTGATCATCTAATTTCTCATCAATGCGTGGTATAGCAATTCCAAACTCACGCCAAAAATCCTTCGCATAAGGTGACTTCCCAAATCGACTTGCATAATTGCGCACTAATAAAGTCAAAAGATCCGTCTGACCGAGAATTGTCGCAACCTTAATCTCACGACGAATTGCACTTTCTTCAAATAAAGTCCCCGGGGAAAGAAGCCTTACTTGATCCAATTGCTTCATAGCTAGAACAGGATCTTTCATAATCGTATTACCAACCGTAGAAAGAACTATAGAAAAGAATAAAGCAGGTGGAATAGATTGAATATCTTCATCGGTTAAATTTGCAAAAGTTTTAAAAAAGACTTCTTGTTTATGAGACAAATAAGCCAAAACACCAGTCATTATATTTTCTGCAATCACCCCTTGCCCATAACTTTTTAAAATTACGCGCACAACTGAAGGGTTGCCACCATTAAAAAGGTAAATCAATAATGCATAAAGATTTTGCTTATCTTTCCAAATGCTAGGATTAAAACTTAAAAATTTTTCACCAATTTCCCTTAAAAGCTGCGGTTGTTTTTGCAGTACTTCCTCTTGGCCTGATACAATTTGATCTTGTAAATTTTGTAAAGAACGAACAAGCTGCATTGGATGAGACAAAACAGCCTCTGACCCAACAGAAGACTTCTCAGATTTAGAAAAGGGCGCCGCCTGCACTACAAACATTTCCCCAACTTTTGCATAAGAAGCTGATTCTTCTTTTTGTAAAGCCCCCCTGCTCCTTGTGCAAAAATCCCTTGTGTAAATGTTATAAAAAACAAAAGACCAGCACCACATGCCTTTTTCACAATCATGGTGTTTTTTCCTTTTGAGAAACTGGCTCCATTTGTCTTGGATGTTTAGACAAGGCCTTTTTTAATACAGGCATTTTCCGTGTAAGATCAACATTTGGATCCCGTACAAAAATGGATGTACGTCGATTTTCAGAAGCATAAGGATCTTGTTTGTTTTTCAAATTCCGATCTGCATAACCTTCAACACGCAAAATGCGTTTTTCATCCAAACCACCGCGCACTAACATATAATAAACCATCTGTGCACGTGATGTTGAAAGTTGCCAATTATCACGAGTTGTACTACGGTAAGGGCGTGCATCAGTATGCCCACCAACCACCACATTTCCTGGATGCTTTGCAATAACTTTTGCTATACGATCAATAAATTCAACTGTTTGTGCCGTAGGAACAGATGAACCAACTTTAAACATTTCATACTCAGGCTGGTCCATCAACTCAATCATAACACCTTCTCTGATTGGCAACACACTAGCCGATAAATGATTTTCATCAGTTATTTCTTTGATAAGATCTGCCAGCTCTTTTGCAAAATCACGTGACTCCTGAGAAGGGGCATCTTCTTGCGCAAGCTGTTGCTGGGCCTGACCTTCCTTCCATTCTATTCCTTGTGCATTCAACGTATTGTTATGAGATGCCACATTTTCCTTCCAATAATGAGGTGAAAATGGATCCCGATAATCAGTTACTGGTAAATTTTCTTTCGAATCACCCTTACTATTACCCATAAGAGTTTCATGCTTCCCATCACTATCAGGAAGACTTTGCATATTTTGCACATTTTGTTGAGATTGAACAATTTTGTCCAGTCCACTATAGGGATCACGCATTAATTCTGTTTCTTCCAAAGAAACCAGCTGAACATTTTCTGATTTGCTATCGCCTCCACATGTCTGACCAACAGGACAAATTTTGTCATCCTCAACATCATTTTTTTTCTGAATGCTACGGCTACTTGTTTGAGAATCCGTAAGTTTGATTGGATTAAAATAATTTGCAATAGCTTCTCTAGTCTCTTCATCTTTTGCGTTAACAAGCCACATCACAAGAAAAAACGCCATCATTGCTGTCACAAAATCAGCATAAGCAATTTTCCAAGCGCCCCCATGGTGCTCATCATGATCGTCATGCCCACCACGACGAACAATAATAATTTCAGAGTGAGACTGTTCATCTTCAGATTTCATTGAACCAACTCCTGCAAGTTTGCTAATAATGGAGTCAGTTGTGTAGCGGTAACCACGTTACCGCGACGCAAACGTATTTCTGTACTGTTAGTTGATTGAAATTCAAATTTAGAAGCATCAAACCCCTCCTGTTTTTTGAGCTGTTCAAACAGTTTTTCATTTCCTTCAAGCACTAAAGATTGCTCTTCATCAATAACTTGATCTGCCATCTTTGTAGCAAATTGCTGAAGTGCCTCTTGCGTAATTTTCTCACCAATAAAGGCAGCAAGTACCTGCGCAATATCTTTAGCAATCCCTTGACGCAAATCAGCAAACCCTTCCATTAATTGGCTGTGCATCTGAGCACCCAGGTTTTCAACCGCACCTTGCTTGGCCACTTCAATAGCCTTGGCATACTCTTCTTCCATTTGCTGCTTTTCAGCTGCAAATTGTTTTTGTAACTTTTCTGTCGTTTCTTGCTCAACCTGATCAAAAGTCTTTTGTTCGACAACTTCAAAATCAACATCATTTTCAGAAGCAACATGGAGAGGCAATATTTCTTCCATATCTTCTTCTACAAAATCAGTACTAGATAACAAAAATTCTTCATATTTCTCGTTATCACATACCTGTTCACTTTCATCACTAAAAAGTAAAATCTCTGTATCTTCATCGATAGGTGAAAAATCACTCAGAAATGAAGCAAGTGATACACTTGCTTCTCTTTTAAATTCTTCACCTATCTTTTCCATTCCATTGATCGCTTCCATTCAACATCTCACTTTGGTAAATCTATGCGGGTTGTACAGTTGCATTGGCGTCATTAACCCATTCGCGTAAAACCTCAGCAAAGCGTTGTTCATCTATTTCTATCATTTTCTCCAAACGATTTTGAGGAGCTACACGCATACGACTACGCAAGTCATTAAGCGTATCATCTTTTGCACCTGCAATTCCACCAAATTCTCCATTAATGTTAGATTGATTTTCCAAAGCAGGCACATCTTGAAGACCTGCCAAAGCATTTTGTTCATTATCAAGAGCCTTTTGTCCCTCACGCATTTCACGCATCAATGGGCGCACACCTAAGAACAAAATCAACAAGACAGCAACAACCAAAGCCAATCCGTTAACGAAAGTGGATAAATAAGGTGACAATGATTTCCAAATAGGCGTTTGCATAGGTGTTAGATCTTTATCAGAATAGCCCATAAAATCAACTGCTGTAACATTGATAACATCACCACGTTTTGGATCAAGCCCTGCAGCTGTTGCTACCATCTGCTGAATACGGTTAATTTCATCATTAATGAAACTTTCAGAATCTCCATTGTTACCTTTTGCAAGAGCCAAACGTGCACGATCTACCACAATAGCAACAGCCAGTTTTTTCACGCTATAACCATCTTTAACAGTGGAAATAATCTTAGAGTTAATTTCATAATTAGTAGTTTCTTCACGACGGTCTTTTTTATCAGTTGAGCGTTCTCCACCACCATTAGCAATTTCCTCTTGTGGAATATTTTGTTCCACCCCAACAGCATCATTATTGCGGCTATTTTGACTATCCGCTTGATCACGCACAGAGCGCACAGAACGTACAACCTGCGATTCTGGATCAAAAACAGTTTCATTGATCTGTTGACGGTTTGTATCCAAATCAACTTGCACACTAGTTTGGAAATGATCAAGACCAAGGTAAGGTACTAATTGCTTACGAATATTAGCATCAATTTGCGATGCAACTTGTTGTTCAAGTAAAGCCATCCGAACAGAAGCTCCATTCGCCGCATCAACCCCAGAAGCCAATAACTGCCCCCGTGTATCCATAACTGTAACAGAACTTGCTTCAAGCGAAGGAACCGCTGCAGATACCAACTGGCGAATAGATTGAGCAGACTCGGCTGAAAAACCACCATCTGTACGAATTACAACAGAAGCGGTAGGCTTCTGATTAGCCTTACGGAATGATCCTTTGTCTGGCAAAACAATATGAACACGTGCAGCCTTTACACCTTGCACAACTTGAATTGTGCGGGCAATCTCACCTTCCAAAGCACGTTGGCGGGTAATCTCCTGCATAAAAGATGTTAACCCCAATGACCCCATATTATCAAACAATTCATACCCTGCATTATTTGATGTAGGAAGCCCTTTTTCTGCAAGAAACATCCGAGCCTTTTCCGCCTGCCCCACAGGAACTTGAATAGAACTTCCATCGGAAGAAACATCAAAAGCAATTCCCGTTTCACCCAAAGCCACTCCCATACGATTCACATCATCACGAGAAAGACCAATATAAAGTGTCTCATAAGAAGGACGTGTTAAATAAAAACTGGAAAATAAAATCGTTCCAAACAACGTGATTCCAACCAGACCAAGCGCAACAAGACGCTTCACCCCTAATTTCTGAAGAGCCTGCCCGGAAGAAGAAAGAAAAGCTAAAAGTTTATCAAGCATATAGTTGCACCATTTTTATTGAAAAAACCCATTTCGAGCTAAATAAAGACAACTTTCCTATAGTTGCTTATCTACTCTCTTTCCCTAAAGTCATAAAAAATAAAACTTGCGCGAAAATGACGCCCACTCTCAACAAAAAATCTCATAATACCCATTGACTATTATCTTAAAGCATTATGTAAATAACAATCTCGTCTTTTAATAAAGGAAAGCAGTAAAAAATTAACTTTTAAACTATATCTATGCTTATAACATAATTACATATAAATACAATATGTATTTTATAAATAAACAATCTGTATTTTATTATAATTTATCTTTAAATGTATAGAATTATTTTTTATCTTTACAGATAAGTTATAATGAAATATTTGTTTTTCTAAATAATCCATTGTGTCCTTCTTATAAGCGGGGAGGGGTCAATATGGGGTTTATAAGTAAGGAAAGTATCATGCATAAAAAGTCCCTTTTATTATCCACAGCAGTAGCTATCGTATTGTTTAGCGCTCATCTTAATGCACACGCAGGAACTCTTAGCTCTGCTAGTGATGATGATCCACAGGTAGTTTCTGGTGAGAGCTATCAAGCCACAGGTGAGGGTAAAGATGAGAATGCTGTTAGCGCGACAGCGGGTGGTAAAATCGACGGTACTAAATTAACGTTGACTGGTAAGGGAGATAAAGGAAGGGGTGCATATGCTAGTGGCTCTGGAAGTGTGATTGACTTAAAAGATAACACAACCATTAAAGAAGTTACAACTGGCCTTAAAGCAGAAGACAGTGGTATGATCACAATGACTGGCGGCTCTATTGATGCAGCTAAAGTGGCTGTAGGAGCTATAACCAATGGTGTTATCACACTAAACAACGTTGAAAAAATCACATCTAAGGAATATGGATTACTTGCAGGTAGTGAAGCACAAATCACAATGACTGGTGGCTCTATTGATGCAACTAAAACAGCAGTGTGGGCTGACGATAAAGGTATCATCAATTTAAACGGTGTAGAAATTACGTCTAAGGATTTTGGGCTACTCGCGAAAAACGAATCGCAAATCACAATGAATGGTGGTTCTATTAAAGCAACTGATAAAAATGCAGCAGTGAAATCTCAACACAATAGTGTTATCACTTTAAACGGTGCTGTAACAATTGAATCTAAAACCAAAGGATTATCTGCAGATAACGCAGCCACAATTATAATGAATGGCGGCTCTATTGATGTAACTGGTGAAAAAGGTGTAGCAGTAGAGTCTGAGGGTAAAAGTACTGTAGAATTAAACAATGGTGTAAAAATCACGTCTAAGAATGTTGGGCTGCTCGCGAAAAACGGAGCGCAAATCGTGATGAATGGTGGCTCTATTGAAGCAACTAAAACAGCAGTGAAGAGTAAAAGTTCTATCGAGCTTAATAATGTAGAGGTCACGTCTGAAGATGTTGGGCTTGTTGCAGAAAGCGAAGCGCAAATCACAATGACTGGTGGCTCTATTGATGTAACTGGTGAAAGTGCAGCAGTAAACGTTAAAAAGAAGGGTACTGTTAACTTAAACGGTGTAGCAATCACGTCTAAAGCAGAAGGACTATCTGCAAAAGATGAAGAAGCACAAATTACAATGGTGGGAGGAAAAGTTAGCGGAAAGAACACAGTTTATGCAAAAGATGGAGGACAAATTGCTCTTACAAACGTTGCCGTTACATCCAATCAAGGTTTTGGTTTGTTTGCAGAAGGTGAAAACACGAAAGTTACAATGAATGGTGGTTCTGTTACTGCAATTGCAGGAGATGATCCTCACACACAAGAAGATGGTGTTGCCTTTTATGTAAAAGAGGGAGGGCAAATTGATACTACCAATGTTTCTGCAACAGCGGATAAAATTGGTTTGGAATTACACAACCAAGAAAAGGGAGATAATAAAGTCAATTTTACCAATACAAAACTTATTGTTAAAAATGGTATTGGTATTTATCTTACTGATGTTTCTCACGATGAAGATGAAGAACAAGAAAATCTTAGATCATCTGAAGAGCGTGCCCCTAAGGTTTTTAATAATAATATCACGCTTAAAAATTCAGAAATTCGTGCTGATGTTCTGTTGACAGCCACAGATAAGGCTAAAGCTACTATAACCGCAGATCACTCTATCTTAGAAGGTCGTGTAGGTACTGGAGAGGAAGGTAATATAATCTTCGATCTCAACAATGGCTCTCAATGGATTTTAAAGGCCAGTAAAACAGAAAAAGGTGAGAAAGATCAGTTAGCTCCTATCGCTAATAGATCCCACTCTGATATTTCTGTGCTTAATCTTAATGATAGTTCCATTATTTTTGATGGTCCAACAGAAGGTCATTATCAGACATTACAAGTGGGAACAGGAAAAGATGTCACCAAAGAAGTCTATAATGCGACAGGTAATGCTAAACTCTATTTAAATGCTGAATGGAGTGATGGTAAGAAGATAGATGAGCAAAAAGCTGATCACCTGCTCATTAAAGGTGATGTATCAGGATCAACAGCAGTGTATGTTAACGTTCAAGGAAATGCCACAGAAGCAAGCAGTTTTGTCCCTTGGAATAAACGTGGGATTTCTCTGATCCAAGTTTCTGGAACAGCAAAAGAAGATTCTTTCAAATTAGCGAATGGTTATACTACAGTTGGTGGTTCACCTTACAAATATACACTAAATGCCTATGGGCCAGAATCCAGTAAAGGTTCAGCTAATGCTGACCAAATGTTGATTGAGAAAGATCCTGCTGTACTAGATGGTCGCGATGAAGGTAATAAAGGTGACGATTTCTGGGATTTCCGTCTACAAAATCAATACCTTGCCAACTTAAAGGTAAAAGCTCTTGTGCCACAAATGGCAAACTATTTGGTGATGCCAAGCGCTTTATTTTCCACTGGTTTCACTGATATCGAAAATCAAAATGCTCTTTTAACTGATATTCGGGCAGCGATGCCATGGAATATGGAAAATGATAAGAGGAATCCTTTCTTCCTATCTTCCTATGGAAGTAAAGCAACTTTATCGTCTAACCGCACTGGTCTCGAATATGGCTATGGAGCTGATATTGGCTATGCTGCAATACAAACAGGTGTTGCATTAGCTGCATTGGAAAGCCAAAATATCTCCTCATACTTCGGGCTTTTAGGGACTTACGGAAAGTTATCTTTTACGCCACAAAATATGGCAGATGTTGACAAAACTGCACTCGAAAAATGGGGTATTACAGCTTATAGTAGCGTGCAGCACAATAGTGGGGTGTACCTCAATGCGCTCTTATCCTATGGTTTCTTGAAGGGAAATGTCTTCAATGCCGTCATTGGTCGTACTGCAAAGTTAGACGATGCGAATACATGGAGTGCATCTGCTACTCTGGGTAAAAAACTAACAACCAGTGCTGAAGGATTGGTTTTTGAACCACAGATGCAGATTGCTTACCAACAATTGTTGTTGGGCAGCATTCAAGATGCTGATAACTTTAAGGTAGATATGGGTAATCCTCATCAGTGGGCCGTTCGTATGGGTGGACGTTTAACTAAAAATGTTAACAACCGTGTTGAAGATGGTCATCTCTTCTCCTTCTATGGTAAACTGAACCTTATCAGTACTTTTGGTAATGAAGGAACAATACGCGTTGGTGATAGCTTCCGTCTTGATTCTATGGGGTCAGCAATTGAAGGAGGAGTAGGTGTCAATGCGCAACTATTCCAGAATATCGCACTTCACGGAGATATTAGCTATCAACAAAAGCTTCAAAAAGCTGGTATATCTGGAGCAACTCTCTCAGGCGGATTGAAGTATCGTTTCTAAAACAGTGATAATATTCACTTTAATTAAAAAGGCAGCACATTGTGCTGCCTTTTTAGTATGTTGAAATCTTTTTACCTCATCATACAAAAACTGATCATCAAAAAGAAACTTCCTCCTTATTTTTGGGAAAAACTAATACACGATGTTGCCATGATTAACGATTGAAAGTGCCCTAACATCAACAATCGTAACATTGCTCTCTATGGTAAATTGAGCATTACCAAAACTTCTGATGATTATAATAATATAAGCCTGCAATAACTTCTCCTTTGATTCTATAGAATCAGCCTTTAAAAGGGAGAAAATTTATATGAAGCGCGTTCAAAATATCACACTCCCTAGAAATTTAATCATCAGAAAAAATTCTAAAAGCTGAATTATCCGGAAATTTTTTTAGCAATATTGTACTACCATTTTAAAAAAATGTTCCTATCTTTTAAATAATAAAATATATATCGTTTTTTATTCTTTACATAAAATACAGAATAAGTTAAACGCTTTTAACAAATTTAGGAGGGGGATAAATATTTAAGGGTACATAGATGCGTAAAAAATGTCTTTTATTATGCACAATGAGTGGGGTTTTATTTTGTTCTTATTATAACATAAGTTATGCAGATAGCGATACGATAGAGAGAATCTCAGCTAATATTAATAGCCAGCCAATAGTCTTAAATAATCTAAATGTTTATGACAGGGAAATTGCAATAGAGGCTGATCGCTATCCTTTAACAATTACAATGAATGGAGGAAGTGTTTCAGGTTTTTATGCTCTTAGCGCAACGAATGGTGGAAGTATTAGTGGCTCAGGCATTCATGCAAAAGCAGGGCACGTTGGTTTGCTAGCCTCAGATGGTAGAATTAGCCTTAAAAATTCAATCATAACTGTTAAGCGTGGATTCGGTATCGCCTTTCAACCGCAAACAATACCTCACGGAGGATATAATACCAATGTAGTAACGTTCCTCAATACAAAACTATTTGTTAAAAGTGGTATAGGTATTTTAGGACCTTTTGCAGACGGTGAAATAATCCTTCAAAATTCAAAAATTCATGCTGATGTTTTAGTAAAAAATAAAGCACATCCAGGAAACAATAATACTACTCTTATACTAAACGCAAATCATTCTACTTTAGAAGGTGGTACAAGGCTTTTACAACAAGAAGCTGCATCACAACAAGAAACTGCAAATGGAACACAACATCGTAATAACCAATCTGTAATCCCTGCGACAAATTTACAACAAAAAATAATTTTTAATCTCAACCATGGTTCCAAATGGATTTTAAGAGCCAGTAAAACAGAAACAAATGCGCAAGATAGTATGCTTGGTCCTATTCCAACAGCATTGATTCTTGATATTGCTCAAAGGTCCCATTCTGACATTTCTATACTCAATCTCAGCAATAGTACTGTTGCTTTTGAAAGCCCAACAGAAGGTCATTATCAAACATTGTATGTAGGAACAGGAACAGATGGCCGTGAAGCAGTTTACAATGCACAAGGTCATGTAAATCTCCACTTAAATGCTCAGTGGAGTGATGATAGAAGAGCAGATCTGCAAAAAACTGACCGTGTTCTTGTTTCTGGTCATGTAACAGGATCAACAACAGTTCATACCAATGTTTATGGAGACCCTAAAGACGTAGCTGTATTTCGTCCTGGGAATGAACGCGGGATTTCTCTAATTCAAGTTTATGGAAATGCAAAAGAAAATTCCTTTGAATTAGCAAATGGCTATACCACCGTTCACGATTCACCTTATAAATATGTGTTAAATGCTTATGGGCCAAAATCAAGCCATGGTGTAGCTAATATCAACCAAAGGTTGTCTGGTGTAAATTCACATAATAATGCTTTTTGGGATTTCCGTCTGCAAAATCAATACCTCGATTCCAGTGCAAAGATAAAAGCTCTTGTACCGCAAATGGCAAATTATTTAGTGATGCCGAGTGCTTTATTTTCTGCAGGTTTCACTGACATTGAAAATCAAAATACTCTCTTAACTAACATTCGAACAATGCCATGGGAAATGAAAAGCAATAAAAAGAGCTCTTTCTTCTTGTCTTCCTATGGAAATAAAGCGACTTTATCATCCAACCGTACTGCGCTTGAATACGGTTATGGTGCTGATATCGGCTATGCTGCTTTACAAACAGGTGTTGCATTGGCTGCATTGGAAGGGCAAAACACTTCTTCATATTTCGGGCTTTTTGGCACTTATGGAAAACTGTCTTTCACACCACAAAATATGGCAGATGTTAAGAAGACTACACTCAATAAATGGACCCTCACAGCTTATAGCAGTATACAGCATAATGGTGGGGTGTATGTTAATATGCTTCTGTCTTATGGTTTTTTGAGAGGGAATATCTCCAATGCCATTATCGGTCAAACTGCAAAAGTGGATAATGCAAAAACATGGAGTGCGTCTGCTACCTTGGGGAAACAGCTAGCAACCAGCGTTAAAGGCTTGGTATTCGAGCCACAGACACAGATTGCTTATCAGCAGTTGATATTTCGTACCATTCAAGATACCAATAAATTTAAGGTAGATATGGGCAGTCCTTATCAGTGGTTAGCTCGTATAGGTGGGCGTTTGGTTAAAAATGTTAATCAATTTGAAAACGGTCGTACCCTTTCTTTCTATGGTAAGCTCAATCTTGTCAATGTTTTTGGCGAAAGAAAAACAATACAAGCCGGCAAGAAAAACTTTCAATTTGATTCTATAGGATCTGCAATTGAAGGGGGAATAGGTTTTAATGCACAGTTTGTTCAAAACATTACATTCCATGGAGATATTAGCTATCAGCAAAAACTTCAAAAAGCTGGCTTATCTGGAGCTATTTTCTCAGGAACATTGCGTTATCGCTTTTAAAAAGTGTTTACATATCTTTAAGTTATAAAATATATATTGTGTTTTATACTTTACATAAAACACAGAATAAGTTAAATGATTCGTTAGAGCTCTTAGAAGGGAAATACATACTTAAGGATATATACATGCGTAAAAAAAGTCTTTTATTATGTACCGTCAGTGGGTTTTTTTTATGTTCTTATTATAGCACAAGTTATGCACAGAATGGTGGGAAGCAAATACGCAGTGCATCAACTGTTATTGCTGACTCTTCTTCTCATGGACAACAGCTTAGTCGTACACAACAAGTACAAAGGAGTGTGGATAACCCTTATAAACAGACTATTAATGCAAGAAACGCAATAAGAGTTGATGGCTCTTCTCTTTCTTCGCCAAAAACAGAAACAATAATAGGAAAAGATGTTTCAGGTTTTTATGCTCTTGACGCAACGAATGCAACTATTAATGGTGAAAACATTCGTGTAACAGGTGGACAAGTTGGTTTGCTAGTCTCAGATGGTAAGATCAACCTTAAAGATTCACTCGTAACTGTCGAGCGTGGAGCTGGTATCACCTTCTTTTCTTACAAACCAAGAACCTATACAGAAGATAACAATGTAGTAAAGTTTTTCAATACAAAGTTGTTTGTTAAAAGTGGTATGGGTATTTTAGGGCCTTCTGCAAACGGCACAGTATTCCTTAAAAATTCAGAAATTGATGCCGATGTTTTAGTAAAAAATAGAATGCGTAGAGGGGATAATATTGGTACTCTTACACTAATCGCAGATCATTCTATTTTAAAAGGTGGTACAAGGATTTTAAAACAAAATGATATAGAAATTTTAAAACGAAAAAATATAGAGGCTTTAAAACGAAACGATATAGAGATTTCAAAACGAAACGATATAGAGATTTCAAAACAAAAAGATTTAGAGATTTCAAAACAAAAAGATTTAGACAAAGCGGAAGCACGATTGATACGTGAGCGTGATATGATTGCTCAAATCAATCCTGACTCAGCAAATGCCTACGACGCTTTACTACGAGGTCAAATAAATTTAAGAAATCACCACGCTTTTAATTTTAAAAAGCTTAATAATGGCAGACATAATAATAATTACCGCGAATACAATCCAAAAGTTATTCACGCATTCAAAGCTATAGAAGTAGGAAAAGCTATAAAAGCTATAGAAGAAGAAAAAGTGAGAATAGCTATAGCAAAAGCAGAAGCTATAAAAGAAGCTAAAAAGAGAGCAGAAAAAGCTAGAGAAGCAGCACAAGCACGTTATAGGAGTGATCAACGTGATGCGGAGGGGATTTTAAAGCAAAAAACAGTTTTACATCTCAACAATGGTTCCAAGTGGATCTTAAGGGTCAGTAAAACAGAAACAGATGACAGAGATAAGATGCTTGGTCCTGTTCCAAAAGCATTTATTCTTAGTATTGCTCAAAGAGCTCATTCTGATATTTCTGTGCTTCATGTCGACAATAGTTCTATTATTTTCGAAAGCCCAACAGAGGGTCATTATCAAACATTGTATGTAGGAGCAGGAAATCCTGAAACCCAAAAAGTCTATAATGCAGGAAGTAATGCTAAACTCTATTTAAATACTAATGGGCGAAAAGCTGACTGCCTATTTGTTAATGGAGATGTATCAGGATCAACAACAGTACATGTTAATATCCAGGGAAATATTCCGAATATAGCTAATTTACTCTTTTTAACTGGCTCTCTTCCTTCAAATAAGCGTGGGATTTCTCTTATCCAAGTTGTTGGGCAAGCAACAGAAAATTCCTTCAAACTAGCGAAGGGTTATATGACAGTTAGCGGTTCACCTTACAAATATACATTGAATGCCTATGGACCAACATCACGTAATGGTTTAGCTGATATCAACCAAAGATTTTTTAACGTAAATTCATATAATAATGCTTTTTGGGATTTCCGCCTGCAAAATCAATACCTCCCCAACTCAAACGTAAAGGCTCTTTTACCGCAAATGGCAAACTATTTAGTGATGCCAAATGCCTTATTTGCTGCAGGTTTTACTGATATTGAAAATCAAAATGCTCTCTTAACCAATATTCGCCCAATGCCATGGGAAATGAAAAATGATAAGAAACTTTTCTTTTTATATCTTCTTATGGAAACAAAGCGACTTTATCATCTAACCGTACTGCGCTTGAATACGGTTATGATGCTGATATCGGCTATGCTGCTTTACAAACAGGTGTTGCATTGGCTGCATTGGAAGGGCAAAACACTTCTTCATATTTCGGGCTTTTAGGCACTTATGGAAAATTGTCTTTCACGCCACAAAATATAGCAGATGTTAAAAAGTCTACATTCGATAAATGGCTCTTCACAGCCTATAGCAGTATACAGCATAACAGTGGAGTGTACATCAATACATTCTTATCCTATGGTCTGTTTAGAGGAAATATCTCCAATGCCATTATCGGTCAAACTGCAAGAGTGGATGATGCAAAAACGTGGAGTGCGTCTGCTACCTTGGGAAAACAGCTTATAACCAGCATCGAAGACTTGGTGTTTGAACCACAGACACAGATTGCTTATCAGCAATTGATGTTTAATACCATTCAAGATACCGATAAATTTAAGGTGGATATGAGCAATCCTTACCAGTGGTCAATTCGTATGGGTGGGCGTTTGGTTAAGAATGTTAACCAGTTTGAAGACGGTCGTACCCTTTCTTTCTATGGTAAGCTCAATCTTATCAGTGTTTTTGGTGATGGAGGAACAGTACAAGTTGGCAAGAAGAGTTTCTATTTTGACCCTATAGGACCTGCAATTGAAGGGGGAATAGGTGTTAATGCAGAACTTATCCAAAACGTTACATTCCATGGAGATGTTAGCTATCAGCAAAAACTTCAAAAAGCTGGCTTATCTGGAGCTATTTTCTCAGGAACATTGCGTTATCGCTTTTAAAAATATTATTTTACTTTGATCAAAAAGATAATTTTATGTGCTTGTCTTTTTGATAGGGGGGGTTTTATTGCGTTACCAAAAAGGAATTAATCTACCTAAAAAGTTGCTTTTCTATTTTTGGGAAAGAGCTAAAGTGTGATAGGTATTTTGATTAGCAATTGGGAGTGTCTGAGCACTAAGTTGTTTTTGTATCTGTAAAGCTGATAGACGTGCTGATTGAGCATCCATATTAATATCAACTAAAGCCCTAATATTTGAATCAATATTCCCAACCAATGTTTTGACAAGTTCAGGCTGAATATTAATTAAATCAATTGTAGAATTAATTTTAGCTTCTGCAGTTAAAGTTGCAGTAATTGAATCTTGAATATTGTTCTGAAGACTCTCAAAAAGGATATCACGTACTTCAGTAGATAATTGATTAACATCCCTCATTTTTACAAAATCTACCAGAGAAATACCATCTACAATTGTCTTAAGTTCAGCTTTTGCCTTATTTAAAGCTTCATTATTTCTTGCATTGTCATCAATAGCTTGCTGAGCATCATTATACACCACTTTATGAGTCAACAAAGGATCAGTAGCATAATGAGTTTTTGCTTGAATAAGAGTATCTTTTAATTTTTGAAAGTCTTTTTGCGCTGTATCAAACGCCACTTTGGTCGCATCAAAATTTGTTGTTGTACCTGTATTAAAAATATTCTTCAAAATGCCTTTAGACATATCGATTGTGCCATCGATATTTAAAACACCAAAGTTCAATTCTGGACCGCCAATTTCAATGCTATCAACATAAACAGTTAAACCCTCATGCCTATAAGAAGAAGGAATTTTGGCTTTCATCCCACCATTGGCAACAATATTTCCTGCACTAATAGCAGCCTCTTCAATGGCATAAGAGAGATCTTTCACATGTTCTGCAATATGATCTTGAATCTTTGAAAAATCTTCAGCCCCCTTGGTGTATGCAGAAATCACCAACTTCTCGATTGTGTCTAACGAACCTTTGGTAAGCTCAACCACAGTTTTTGCAACTTCAACCTGCTCTTTGCTCTGCTTAATAGCATCAACAACTGAAACTATTGTAGCACTATCATATTTCATCATTGGTGAAATTGATTCATAAGCAGCGTGATCTGGCGTATTGCGAATTTGTAACTCTGCTTCACGCTGATCTTGTAGTCGGCTTGAATGATTATCAATTGATTGTACTGTTTGCAATGCAACCGCTGACTGATTTGCAAATAAGTTTATAGCCATAATTATAGCCCCCAAAAAAATAGATGGGATATGCTAGGGGCCCTCCCCCAAGCTTGCATCAAAAAAATAAATATCTATTAGAAATATAAATTAAAGTATATTTTTATGTTTATAATAATAAAGTACTTTGTAAAGTATATTTGTGTTTTAAATACAAATATATATTAAATATAGTTAATGGCTGTATTAACTATATCTAAAAAGATCTTATTAAACTTCCAACGAGCAGATTCCAACCGTCGATTAACACGAAAAACAAAATTTTAAATGGTAAAGAAATAACTGTTGGTGGAAGCATCATCATCCCCATTGACATTGTCAATGTCGCCACAACAAGATCTATTACCAAAAAAGGTAAAACAATAAGAAAGCCAATTTCAAATCCACGGCGTAATTCAGAAATCATAAAAGCAGGAACTAAAACCCGAAAATCGATATCAGCCCCTGTTTTAACATTAAAAGAAGGGTCAGAAAGATCCACAAACAAATCAAGATCTTTTTCACGAACCTGCGATATCATAAATTCACGAAAAGGTTGGCTAATTTTTTCTATCGCTTTTTGTTCGCTGATTTCATTTTTTATTAAAGGCTGAACCCCCTGCTCCCAAGCAGTATTAAATGTTGGCGCCATCACATAAAAGGTCATAAATAAAGCCAATGATATCATCACCAGATTGGAAGGTGTTGTTTGCAACCCTAAACCTGAACGCAAAAGCGAAAAGGCAATAACAAAACGAGTGAAACTTGTCACCATAATTAACAAACCAGGCGCCACTGACAAAACAGTCAACAAACCAAAAAGCTGAACAATCCGTCCACTGATTTTGCCGTCAGTTGGTGCGAGGAGTCCTGAAAGGCCGCCAGTGCTTGCCAAATTTGTTTGTTGTGCAAACACGTCTGTAGCATCTGTTGTTACCAACAAAAGCATCATGAATACAAAACCGACAAATTTCTTCATTGTTCTATTACCAAACTCGAAATCAAAATATTGCTTATTTTATCATCAGAACGAATTTTAGCGCGATCAAAAAGATCGCTACGTAAATTCATTAAACCCGATGGCCCTTTACTTGTTCAATCGTCATTTGATGTAAAAACGATACAAAATCATTCGATATATCAGCGACCATATCCGGCGAAATATTTTCACCAGGTTTAACAACTAACGCAATCTCCATTCGAATCCACGTTTTATCCGGCACCGCTATATTAGTCAAAATAGGAGGCAAAATAATCATACGTGAATCGTCCATAATCAAACTTGCTGAAGCTTTTGCCACTGGTTCTTTAGAATCATTGGAACTTGGTGTTACTTCTTTACTCACCCACATACCAAGAAGCCACCCAGAAGCTGCAGCAACGACTGTCAAAACAACCCCAACGATCAATAATGTTTTCACACTATTGTCTTCTTTTTCTGTTTTTTCTTCTTCCTTCGGCGCTTCTGCCATAAAGAACCCCTTATTATCACAAATAATGAAATGCAGTTATTTTATTGATTGTCTGCGATTATTATTGAACAAATCTCAAATTTTAAAAAGACCCTTACAGTATAATTGAATTAGAAAGGTGCAATTTGATTGAGTAACTGTTGACCGTAAGGAGGTTGTTGTATCTCACTCATACGCCCACGCCCTCCATATGAAATGCGTGCTTCAGCAATTTTGTCGTAATCAATCATATTATTGGCAGAGATATCACGTGGGCGAACAACCCCGCAATATTGAGAATACGCATTTCATAATTAACCCGCACTTCCTGCGAACCACTAATAACCAAATTACCATTTGGCAAAACATCTGTTACAACAGCAGCAATGGAAAGGCGAATGTTTTCTTGCCGCTCTACTTTACCATCACCTTTAGATTGGTTTGATGATGATGCTTCAACACCACCTGCAAGCTTTTCTAAAAATGAATACTCTGTTCCAACAGTATATTTGGAACTTGAATCCCGCTTTAAATCACTTTTATTGTTGAAACTGGCACGATCATTAATAAATATTTGCACAGTCAATACATCACCAGGCTTCATTGCCCGTGGATCACGATAAAAGTTATTAACAACATTGGGGCGATAGAGCGAATATTTGCTTTCTTTTGGTGCCGGTGGATAAAAATGGGCTGCACGTGAAGGCGCAAAACCTAAATCTGCACGTACGGGAGAAAAATCTGGTGTTGAATTAAAATCCTTTGGATTATAAGAACACGCAGCCAATGGCATTAACATCAAAGATATGCCAGCCTTTAAAAAAAAGTGCAAAGAGCGTTTTTGACTGTGTTTCATCTTTTTCACTTTCATCATTACTTTGTATCAATCACTTGTTGTGCTTGTTTCTTTTTTGACGAGGTCTGTTGTGCACTCACAAGTATTTGCGTTAATTCAGCTGATTTTTCAGGAGGCAACTCATTCATAATAGCACTTGATATTTTAGGGCTAAGCTTAAGCACAAGTGAAGCTGCCACCAGGTCACTCATTAAAGCTAATTGAGCAGCTGCTGCATCGGGACGCATCTTTGAAATAATCTCAACCAAAGAATCTTCTGCCATTGACAAAAATTCATTACGCTTTTCGAGCCAAACTTCATACTCGCGCCGTTTTTCTTCTAAAGTTTTTACACGTTCATCAATTTGATCACGCAATTGTTGTAATTGTTGACGTTGTAATTGAAAGCGCGCATCTGCAGCCTGACTGCCAATATTATCACAAAAACGTTCTACTTCTTCTGTATCTTTCTTAGACAAACCTTGTGTCGATGAAACAGGTGAAGCCTTTATCTCTGAAGTACTATCTGCAGGTGTTGTTGTAGATGTTGTTGCAGGTGCCTTTGTAGGTGCTTTTGTAGGCGCTTTTGTTGGCGCTTTTGCCTGATCCAACCGGTTTGCAGATTTTACCTTCTTTGCGGGCGAAGGAGCTGGTGCCGATTTTTGTGCTGGATCGGTAACAGAAGCAAAAATGAACATTGGCTCAGGGCTTAGATCAAGTGCATCTTGCGCATAACCCTTGCCCGCTCCACACACAATGAGAACCGCTACATAAAACCAAGAAGAATAAAACTGTAATTTTATCATTGAACAACAAGCTCCGCATGAAGAGCACCTGCAGTTTTAATAGCCTGCAAAACTGCTATAATGGCTGTTGGTTTGACACCAATCTGATTAAGCCCTTTAATAAGATTATCTAAATCTACCCCATCTAAAATACCAATGTTGGATACTGGCTGATCAACATCAACAGATGTTCTGGGCACAACAACCGTATCTCCATCACTAAAAGGATTTGGCTGTGAAACTTCTGGCTCTTCTGTTACACGAACTGTCAAACTTCCGTGTGAAATCGCCACACGTGAAACACGCACCTTTTCACCAATGACAACAGTCCCTGTACGTTCATCAACAACCACACGTGCCACTTCATCTGTAGGAATAGGAAGCATTTCAATTTCAGCAATAAAACGCGCCATTGAAATATTGCGGGGTTTATTCAAAACAACAGTTTTTGCATCACGCTCTTTAGCAACATTGTGCTTATAACGCTTATTGGCAAAAATATTAATTAAATCTGACACACGAACAGCTGTTGAAAAATCAGAGTTGCGCAACTCCAAAATAACCTCATTACCCTGGTTGAAATTGCCTTCAATCTTCTGCTCTACCAACGCACCATTAGGAATACGACCCGATGTTGGAACACCTTGCGTCACACTTTCTGCCACGCCTTGAGCACCAAAACCAGAAATAACCATATTGCCTTGCGCTACCGCATAAGTTTTACCATCCGCCCCAAGAAGCGGTGTCATCACCAATGTTCCACCTTGTAAAGATGTTGCATCTCCCAATGCAGAAACCGTCACATCAATGCGTGATCCTGGGGTGGCAAAAGGCACCATCTCAGCTGTAACGATAACAGCAGCGATATTATTGGCACGTGATGCACCAGCAGGAGGGCTCATCCCCAAATTATCAAGCATGGCTCGCATAGCTTGCTCTGTAAAGGGTGCATTTCGTAAAGAATCACCCGTACCATTCAAACCAATCACCAAACCATAACCTACTAATTGATTAGAACGCACACCTTGAATTTCTGCAATATCTTTCAAGCGTGCGACCGCACCTGGACGAGCCAAATCTGCGTAATGCATTTTAGCAGGATCACCACCAGCCCCTAACCAAGCAGCATCAGCTGCCGCTGGAGAGGTATACTGTTCTACATTTTTGCCCCCTTCATCCGCAAATGCTGGAATAAAGACTGGAAAAAAGCCTATCAAAGAAGCAAAAAAGAAACGAGAAAGAGAACGCGTAACCATTAAAAACCTACTCTCACGTCACCATTTTGTAAAACAGTGCCCATTACAATACGGCCTGAATCGGCATTACGAACTCGAATAAGATCGCCTGAGGATCCCGACTGTAAAACCACACCCAAAGCAGTGATCTGCAAATTATTCATTTGAAAAATTAATTTGGTTGTTTGACCACGCTCGACTAAAACCGGGTCCCCCAAAGAAGCAAGTGAAATGGGGCGACCAGCTGTTAAGGTGCGTTTTGCAACCTTATTAAGAAGCTGATTCATCTGTGTAGCATACAAAGAAGCAGCTTCAGATTTTATAAAAAAGCTTTTTTCACTTAAACCTACATCACTCACACGCTGCCCAGCATAAACGGACTTGTTAGGAACAATAAAATTGACCCGATCAGCATAAACTACTGTCAATGAAAAGAATGATAACAAAAAGGCTGTAAGTAGAAGCAAAAGCTTTTTCATAGCATTTACCTTAAATTCTTAGAAACAACCGCCGCCATTTCATCTGACGCCTGAATTACTTTAGAATTCATTTCATAAGAACGCTGCGCTGCGATCAGTTCTGTGATTTCTTTTACAGGATCAACATTAGAAGATTCAAGCATTGCCTGCATAATGCCGCCATACCCATCATCTTTTGGAAAACCTGGTACCGGCGCGCCAGAAGCAGGTGTCTCACGGAAAAGATTATCCCCTACTGCTTCCAAACCAACTGCGTTGACAAAGTTAACCAAATTAAGGCGACCAGCTTCCACAGGGGTGGGATCCATATCAGTTTGATAATAAACAGTTCCATCAGGGCTTACTGTTATATTCTTACTTCCTATAGGAATTGTGATAGCAGGTTGCACTAAATTGCCATCCAATGTTTCAATCTGCCCTGTTTCACTTAAGTTAAAAGCACCTGAACGTGTGTAAAAAACATTGCCATTAGGATCTTGCACTTCAAACCAGCCATTTCCGTTAATAGCTAAATCCAATGCATTACCAGTTTGAACAAAAGCCCCTTGCATATTAACCTTACGAACTGCTGCAGTGCGCACCCCCATTCCAATCATCGCACCTTCAGGCACAATAGCTTGATTGAGCATATTGGGAACACCAACTGCACGATCTGCCACATACATTAAATCGGCAAATTCTGCGCGCGCACGTTTGAAACCTGTTGTGTTAATATTTGCTAAATTATTAGCAATAACATCAAGGTTGGTTTGCTGAGCAGCCATACCTGTTGCAGCAATTGAAAGTGATCTCATGACCATGGTTTTTTCCTATATTTTTTTAAACTCTGTTCAGCCTATCTTAAATTTGCATCCGGCTCACTTCAAGATATGCTTGTACCATCTTATCACGTAAAGCAATAGCTGTACTTAAAGACCGTTCAGCTTCCATCACAGAATTCACAACTTCACGCACACCAACATCATTGCCAGCCAAGCTACCAATAGAAAGACTTTCTGCATTTTGTAATTTCATTTCAGCTGTTCCTACAACTTCAGACAAAATTTTACTAAAACTGACACTGCTGCTCTCTTCAGCTGCCTGAACAGGTAAATGTTGCATAGCAGCACTATTCATCTGCCCGCTTACTTGGCTTGATGAATCCAAAGAACTGCTAGAGATTATGGAAGTGAGGGCCTGAATCATTTTTTTAACGCTCCTACAAAAATTCAAATATAAAATTCGCCGATAACGCAATGAATTGCCTTATCATTTCAGTAAATCAATTGTTTGTGAAACCAAATCGCGCACCTGGCGGACAACTTGTAAATTCGCTTCATAAGAACGATTTGCTTCACGCATATCTGCCATCTCTACAATAGAATTGACATTGGGATATTTCACATAGCCATTACTATCAGCAGCCAAATGCCCTGGTTCGTAACGCATAATAAAAGGCGCTTTATCATTGCCAATACGTGTCACCTGCACACCTTGTGCATCACTGTGCGGATTAAGAGCAGCTTCAAAACTGACAGTCTTGCGCCGATAAGGTGATGCACCTGGGGATTTCCCCGTTGAATTGGCATTAGCCAAATTCTCAGCAATAATACGCAAACGCATTGACTGTGCACTTAAACCTGTTGTGGCAACTTGCTCTGCTGCAATTAGTCTATCAGCCATAATTATGACCCTCCTTTAACCGTCACCATCATCATGCGATGAAAAGCCTTAACAATGGCAGTGTTGAGAGACATCTCACGATTAACCTCTCCGCCTTTACGCATTTCTTCTTCTAAATCAACATTATTTCCAGAATGCGTAATCTCCATGATATTTTCAGAGCGAATAGCTTGGGCTTCCATACCATTGTCCGTCAAATCTATATGACGGACATTGGTAACAGCCATGGAAATCGTTTGGTTTTGCAAAACAGTCGGAAAATCTTGCACGTCACGGGCTTTGTACCCCGGTGTATTAGCATTAGCCACATTGCTAGCAATTGCCTTCTGGCGCACAGTTAACCAATCTGCTTGTTTGTTGGCAATATCAAAAAGATTGACTGAATCCATAATTTTATAATCCTTAAATCCTTGGGAGAGATGATAAGAAAACAATCTTGCGCGAGCCTTGTCTGTATGTTTTTTAAAGTAAAATAAAGTATAAATATCAACTTATATTTATAATTTTAAGAACAGTAATCTAAAAATAAATATAAACATAATATATAATGTATAAATTTTATATCAATTTTGCCCTTTGTAAGTCATAAAATCAAAACATTGGTTCTTACTGAAACTTGTCTTTCTACCTTCATAAACTAAAAACCATCTCTCTTATAGATATTGAATAATCTCTATTGATAAATAAAATAACCTCTTGGAAAGATGCTCTTTAACTTTGTCTCTCATAGGCAATTATTGACTTTTCAATAACTTTGCCAATTCATCGTAAGGGTCATGAACAAGGGGCATATCAGGGCTTTGTTTCATAGCAGCATAAATAGATGGCACTAAAAAGATTGCCTGATCAAGGACCTGATCTGTCCCCGCACGATAAGCACCCATTGCACGCAAATCACGTGTTTCTTCGTATCGAAAAATCATTTCCTTCAAATTTTGAACCAATATGCGTTGTTCATCTGTCCAGCTATGAGGTGCCAAACGTGAAATAGAAGCTGGAATATCAACAGCAGGAAACCTTCCCTGGGCAGCAATAGCACGATCAAGCACAATATGGCCATCTAAAATCCCGCGAATTGCATCAGAAATAGGATCATTATGATCATCACCATCAACCAACACTGCATAAACACCTGTAATAGACCCCTTGCCTTCTCTACCAGAGCCTGCTCGTTCTAATAAACGTGGCAACTCACTAAAAACCCGGGGGGAAACCCACGTGAAACAGGTGGTTCATGAGCAGAAATAGCAATTTCACGCATTGCTAATGCATAACGTGTAACCGAATCGACCACGAGTAAAACGTTGTCACCCAAGGAGGAAAAATATTCTGCAATTGTTGTAGCCATGATTGGAGCTAAACGCCGCATCATTGGGCTTTCATCACCTGTTGCAATCACTGCAACCACTTTGTCTAATTTGTTGTGCAATGTATCATCAAGCATATCACGCACTTCACGGCCACGTTCACCTGTAAGTGCTAAAACAACTGTATCAAAATGATCAGCTTGCATCATCATCGACAAAAGGGTTGATTTTCCAACCCCAGAGCCAGCAAAAATTCCAATACGCTGACCAAAACAAAGAGGTGTAAAAATATCAATCACTTTAACGCCTGTACGTAACCCCTTTTTCACACGTGCACGTTTGAGTGCTGGTGGCACATCACCTTCAACTGCCATATTGCGTGGGCCAGAAAGCAGTGCCCCCTTACCATCGATAGCCTCTCCCAAAGCATTAACAACACGACCACACCAAGAACGATCTGGCGCTACAAAAAGCGGACCTTTCGGAAAAACAGAAGCCATAAGAACAGGAACAACCGTTTCATCATAAGGTTTAATCAAAACATTTTCTTCATTAACATGAATAATTTCACCCCGCACTGCCTGCCCATCACAATCAATACACACTGTATCACCAAGCAATACAGATTGTGATAAACCACGCGCAACCAATGTACCACGCGCCACATCGCTTATAACCCCCCTTGATTAACCAAACAAGAGGAAGGGTCATCTTGATGTGTAACAAAAGAAAGTAACCGGCTCAAAGCTGTAGGTGGAGCATCTGCCTGTTTTTCCTTAACAGATGGAACGCCACCCTCTTCATTCGTAAGATCTGTATCTTTAAGCTCTGCATTCGTAAGATCTGGATCTGTAGAATCTGCACCTACAGGAGAAGCCTTTGTATCTGAAGAAACCATTGGCGTAGTATCTTTTAAAACATCCGTTGGTGCAGAATCATTTTTGCTTTTTTGCATTGCATAATAACTCTTTATAAAAGACTTGTGTGATCAATCATTTTAAGATTTTCCACCAAGAATTTGAATAGATTTAGAACGCATTTCTTCCTGCTGACGCAACATTGCCTCAACCCGTTCAAAAGCGCGACTTACTTCGATAAGACGCGTCATCTCAGACACACCATTCACATTAGAGCTTTCAATGTAACCTTGTACAACCTTATCACCAATCCCCCCTTCTGACTGCATGGCAGGTCTATCAGGAATAACAGAAGCATTAGGGCCATAACGCAATTGAGTCCCCTTTTGAAATTGAAACAGACCAATTTTTCCAACCAAAACATCCTTTTGATAAATGCTTCCATCTGCTGAAATACGAGGGGTACCCCCTGCAGGATTAAGCTGGATTGGTGCGCCCCCATCATCTAAAAAAGGCAGTCCTGTTACTGAAACCAATCCACCTTCTGGTGTCATAATCATTCGACCATCGCGGGTATAAACTGGCCCAAAAGAAGCTTGCATAGAAAAATATGAATCACCCCCTACAGCAACATCAAGAGCATTACCGGTTTTTACCAAAGCACCTCGATCTGTTGAAATATATCCCTTACCAGCGCTCGCAAAAACGACCTGATCTCTTTGCTCGCGTGCAACGGGAGATACCAATGTGTCAAACTTCATACCACCAGCGCGAAAACCTGGTGTATTAACATTTGCCATGTTTTGTGCAATTGTTTCCATCCGGCGTGCCAAACTGATTTGACCCGACACTCCCACATAAATCGGATTTTGCATAAATCTGCCTCTTTTTCTTATACTATTTAACGATACTCTTTAAGCATTACCCCGCTTAAGAGATTGTAAAGCCACCATTGTCTCAGGAGAAAACGCTAATCCGCTTCCTAAATTTGAATCTTGTAAAAGTGTGAGAGCAGGGTTTGTATCTGTTCGATTTTGTGCATCATACATAGCAGAAAAACGCGCAATAAACTGCTCTAATTTTTTGGGGTCTTCTAAATCTCCAAGGGACATGCGTGATTCTAACAAAGATTTTTGCGCTTCAATTTTTGATGAACGCACACTTTCTGGAATATTCAGAGCTGTAAAAACCACCGCTGATAAAGCTTTATCTCCAAGAATTTGATAAGCCCAACTTTTTTCTGAAAGAACACCACTTTTTGTCATTTCCCCAATAGTACGGGTAAAATACAAAGCCAAACGTGTTCCTTCATTTTCTTCACCAACTTTTATTTCTAAAGTTTGCTGCATATATTTATTTACAGTGCCTGTTTTGGCACTCTCTCTTTGAGTGGCCTCTTCACCATAAACGCTAAAATTAAAAGCTGCTGCAAATTGCTGATAACGCCTATCTGTCAATTGAGAAGCATAATCAGGGTCTGAAAGCACTTTACGCATCATACCTTTTGCATAAATCATATCTTCCAAGCCATAAGCCTTCATAGCATAGCGATAGATTCGATCATCTGCCAAAAAATCATCAACTGACCTTATACCTATAATATGACTTACATAATAGTCTGTCTCACGCTTAACCTGAGGCTCATTAAAAAGCTGACTCGATGTTTGTTTCATATTATCGATTGTACTTCTATAACTCATATATGTGCTAATCATAGCAAACCTCTTTCTAGGCAGACTTCTTTAAAGTATAAAACTTGTCTGAAACTGATGATAAAAATGCTTTTTATTGCAACAATATTTTATTATAACAGTATTTTCAATTTAGCGTTGTTGATATACTTAAAAATTTTTTCATAAATTCTTGTGCATTTTAACACTTTTTTATAGCATTGCATAAAATTACAAATAATTCATCATGAAAAATTGGTAAGCTTTACACAAGCATAAAGATTTATCTTTCACCAAAACTAGAAAATAGGAGACCACGGTATTGGGTGTCATTATAGGATTAGTGCTTACTTTAGGATGCATAATTGGCGGTTACGTAGCCATGGGCGGACATCTTGATGTTCTGGTACAACCATGGGAGTTTGTTATTATTTTGGGTTCAGCCATTGGTATTTTCATCGTCTCTAACCCTTTTAGTGTGATTAAAGATGCAATGAAAGCAACATTGGAAGCAACAACAGACGCGGTTCCCAAACAAAAAGATTTTTTAGCAACCTTAGGTTTGCTCTATGTTCTTATGCGGGAAATGCGCTCAAAATCACGCTCCGAAATGGAGGGTCATGTTGACAACCCCAGAGAATCTGCACTTTTTCAGCAATATCCTTTGGTTTTAAAAGATAGTTCTCTAACCAGTTTTATTTGTGACTATTGTCGTCTTATTATCATGGGAAACGCTCGCCCTTTTGAGATTGAAGCCTTAATGGATGAAGAAATTCACACAATTGTAAAAGATTCTGAAAAATCTTCTCATGCTCTGCAAAATATGGCTGATGCTCTGCCAGCGCTTGGTATTGTGGCAGCTGTTTTGGGTGTGATTAAAGCCATGGGTGCTATTAGTGAGCCACCAGAAGTGTTAGGGCGTTTGATTGGAGCAGCTCTTGTTGGAACATTTGCAGGTATTTTCTTTTCCTACAGTGTCTTTAGCCCCATCGCCACAAAAATTAAAACGGTGCGCCATAAAAAAACACGTATTTATATTGTCGTGAAACAAACACTGTTGGCTTATATGAACGGCGCAATACCACAAATTGCACTAGAATATGGACGTAAAACCATTTCAGCAAAAGATCGTCCAACAATTGATGTTGTAGAGCAACACACAATCGTTGGTCCAGGTGCTGAAAAAGAGGCCGCTTGAACATGACTGAACAAACTGAACAGACAGAGCAGACAGAGCAGACTGCGCAAACCGAACAGGCTGCGCAAACTGAGCACAATATCAATGAAGAGAAAAAGCAAGATGTGTTGGCCCAACACATTTTGCGTGCGGCTGGTCTGTCAAGTGATGACCTTATGTCATTTCAATATGTGTTTCGTGATGCAGCGAGCAGTCTTTGTGCACAGTTAGGCCATTATACATCCTTAGAATTTTCTACCGATGTACAATCGCTTGATACACTTAAAAGTGATAAGATTATTCAAACGATCGGAACAGATACATTATTGATTTATTTTAGCTCTAGTCTTTGGGGAGATGATGTTATCTTTGTTCTTGATGCAACCTTGGTTGATCTTATAACAGAAGCGTTTTTTGGTGCAGCAGAGCCAAAGCTTATAAACCGTAATGGACGCCCCTTTAGCCCAACAGAATACAAAATAAGTGAATATTTTGGAAAATTGTTGGCTAACACAATGGATGGAATATTTGGTACAGGTGATGGCTCTCTTTTACTTTTTAAGCAAATACTCAAAGCGCAAGAGTTTAATGCAGAAACCTTTCATCAATCACAGATGTTTTCTTGCACTCTTGGGGTCAAATGCAATGAAATAGAAACAAACGTGAATATCTTAATGCCACGCAGTTGCCACCGCCCTATTCAAGAAGCCGTTACACGGGCCTTGCGCGCACCTGCAAAACATACAGATCCGCTTTGGGCTAAACGTTTAAAACAAGAAGTAAGCCGAGCACACGTATCTATTGAAGCGTTTATCCAACAAGGATCAATGACTTTAGATGAATTATCAAAACTTCAAGTAGGGCAAGTTCTGTCCCTTCCTGCCAATGCTGTTAAACAGATAAAATTACGCAGTGGCAAAAAATCTCTTTATAAATGCTCCCTTGGTAAAATGGGGACAAATTTTTCCATCCGGGTCACTGATCCTATTGATGAAGAAAAGGAAATGATTGATGAGCTGGTTCATAGTTAATATAGCAAGTGCACTTCTAGCACTGGTATCGTTAGGTGTTTTTATTATAACTACACGAAAATTGACGACAACAATCCACATGGGTCGAGAATTGGCTAAACAAGTTCAGACCGGAACTGCTTGCCTTGATCGAGCAATTTCAATATTGCGTGAAGAACATCAAGAGTTTCGTGATGAAAACCGCAAAATGGATGCACGTATTATTGAATCAACACGGATTCGGCGCAACATTGATCGCTCTGTTGCTCATATGGAAAATGTCCGCAATCAACTACAAAGCGATTTTGACCATTTTCGTGCCACTTTAACTGCTAAAGCTCATGAGCCTACAATAGAAGCTGGTGCACCACATACGCACCAACAGCCACCCATTGTTCCCAAAAACTTTCCGGTTTTTGTGCAGCGTAAAATGCACTAAGATCCTCTGAATAATAAAATACAATTTTAAAATAGAAAACCTCAAAGCCTTTACAAACCAAAGAGTATAAGGCAAAAACAAAGAATATGGTGACAAAAATGACAAATGATATAAATCCTCCTGGAGGTGCTAAAGGGGTAAACCCAGCAACGCCACCCCGTCCAGCAACATCACCTAGTCCCGTAGGAGCAAAACCTGGGATGCCAGGTGGTGCCGGAGCAAGTGCACAAAAACCAGGGATGAGTACCCCCGGCGCAACAGCAAGCAGTGGCCCTGCTTTTACTGCATCAGCAGGAAAAACTGTTGGAAGCATGGGTGCTACAAATGCACAAAAAAATACAAATGAAGTGCATAGCAATCCAGAACTCATTATGAGTATCCCAGTTGAAGTTCAAATTGTCTTAGGTTCAACCACTATGCCAGTAGCAAACCTAATGGATTTAGGTCGCGGTTCAGTGATTACGCTTGATAAGCAAATTGGAGACCCTATTGATATTATCGTCAATGGTCGTATTATCGCGCGTGGTGAGGTTATCGTTCTAGAAGACGATCCTTCCCGTTTTGGGGTAAGCCTTACCGAAGTTATGGGCAAATAAATTAACTTGCAAAATGTGAAAAACAAATATGACGCAGGCAATGAAAGAAAAAATGACAGAAGTAATAAATGTTGTACCAGAAGACGAATTGGAAAATACGTTACCTGATACACATGTGTCTTCTAAACTTATTGATACACTTTCTGGGCAACAAAAAGTTGCAGCGCTCCTTGTTGCTTTAGGAAAACCTGCTGCTGCGCGTCTTTTAAAACATTTCACTCCAGATGATTTACGCCGTCTGAGTGGGCAGGCGCATACTTTACCCAACATTTCTCTTGCTGATTTTGAAATTCTGGTTCGTCAATTTGAAGATGCCTTTGCTGAAGGAGCTTCTTTTTCTGAAGCTGGTTCACGTTTTGACAATCTGGTACAAGAAACATTATCAGAAGAAGAAGCAGCTTTAGTTCTTGACCCTTCAAAGGCACCAGCTCCACCTCGCGAAAGCCTTTGGGAGATTATTGCAAAATTAAACATTGATGTTTTGCAAATGCATTTTGCGCAAGAACATCCCCAAGTGGTTAGCTACATTGTTTCGCGTCTTTCTTCTGAAATTGCAGCAAAAATTTTAATGGCGCAGCCTATGGCGGTGCGTGCTGATCTTACCCGTAGAAGGTTACATCTACGCCCAGTTTCGCCAGAAATAGACACAGTCCTTGATGAAGCGCTGCGTCCTGTTTTCTCACAAGACAATAATGTGGGAGAAAAAGCTCATCACGGGCAAGTGGCCACCATCCTTAATGAGCTTGATAAAGCAGATGTTGACGAGATGCTTGCAAATCTTGATGATTTGAGTTCAGAAGATCTGGAAAAAATTAAAGCAAAGCTTTTTGTTTTCGAAGATATTCCGCGTTTGACAGAACAAGCACGATTACTGCTTTTTGATAAGATTACAGCTGATACCGTTATTACAGCTTTGCATGGTGCAGATAATCAGATGAAAGACCTTGTTTTAAATTCTCTTTCACAACGTACACGGCGTATAGTGGAAGCAGAACTTTCTTCTGGCAATGACTCCATCCAACAAGAAGCAATTATGAATGCACGCCGTAATATTGCCCAAACAGCAATCAAACTATCAGAACAAGGAACAATTAATCTCTCAGGTGAAGAAGGAACGTCTTAAAAGGCGCGCTTAAACCAACATGTCAGATGAAAAACCCGATAAAGAGAGCAAAACAGAAGAACCAACAGAACACAAAATTCATAAAGAAGAAGAAAAAGGAAATCTTCCCTTTTCTCGTGAATTGCCTATTTTTTCTTCTCTTTTAAGCTTTAGCGTAATTTCTATTTTTATTGCTTTTCCGGCCATATCACAGCTTTCGCATTTTTTGCTTCAATGGCTTGAACGCCCTGAATCGTGGCGCATTAACACTGCAGAAGATGTTAAACATTTGATTTATTTAGTAGGTGGTAATGTAGGCTTAGCTTTAGCACCTATTTTAATTATTATACCCCTGATCGGTATAAGTGCATCAGCTATACAACATGTACCACGTATTATTATGGAGCGCATTCGCCCACAATGGTCGCGCGTTTCACTTAGTAATGGATTTGAACGCATTTTCAGTAAAGCAGGGTTAGTGGAATTTTTAAAATCATTAACCAAACTGATCGGTGTGAGCATAATTGTTTATATTATGTTTTTTAAAAACAATACAATTTTCATCAATGCATTATTAACAGATGCACCAGCTTTACCAGAATATATTCGTGAAAAACTCGTCGGTCTGTCGCTCTCTTTCATTGTGGCCGTTGCTGCTATTGCAGGGTTTGACTTAGCATGGTCACGTTTTCACTGGCGCCAAAAACTACGCATGAGCAAACAAGAAATTAAAGAAGAGCATAAAAGCCTTGAAGGAAACCCTATGATCAAAGCACGGATGCGCTCCTTAGCACATGACCGCATGCGTCTGCGAATGATTTCTAATGTTCCTACTGCAACCTTAATTGTGGCAAACCCGACCCACTTTTCTGTTGCTTTGCGCTATAAACCACCCTTGATTATGCACCAGTTGTGGTTGCAAAAGGGCAAGATATTCTCGCCTTACAAATTCGTGAAATTGCTGTCGAAAATGACATCCCTGTTATTGAAAATGTAGAATTAGCACGTACATTGTATAAACAAGTTGAAGTCGACCAAGTTATCCCCCTGAATTATATGAAAGTGTTGCTGCTTTAATTCGCTTCATCAACAGTCAGAAGATCCATTAAAATAAGCATTTGCAACTTTTTCAAAATGCAACACCAAATTAATATAAACTTTAAAATACCAAAACAATAAATAACATAAAGTCATACGATGAAAAAAAATTATATAACTGAAATCCGTGAAATGTTTCTGGCAAAACAGGTAGCGCAATTTATTCCAGAATTACGACTGATCGATGTGGGTGACTTCATTGCCTGTATCCACACAGAGCGTTTTAACCATCTTTCCGAACTGATTGAAAGCGCCACAGAATTGCGTTTTTACCCTAATACCATGCGTTTTGCGCGTAATGCCAGTTATGAATTAGATTGGAACACTACACCAAAAATCTTGCTTCATATGGAATTTTCAAATGAAGGCGTACAAGCCTTTTTCCGGCTCATCATGTCATCAGAAGAATTTGGAGTTGAATTGGATAAGTGCATTTTGAAAACCCATCCGATGAAGAAACAAATACCAGTAATTTGATGAATGCACTCAATAATGCACGAATACAAAAAAGACTTACCCACTAAAATATGCACTGCCTCATTAAAATACGAACTGTATTGTGGATTAAAGCACCACACCTTAAAGATAAGAAGGGTGCAAGACAAATAAGAAGAATGTAAGATAAAAAGCAAAGATGCTAAATGTTATTATACAAATAAGCCTCTCTATTTGATAACAAAATAAGAGGCTTATTTTATAATATCCCCCCCCTCACCCCGCGTGGATCTTATTAAGGTGGACATATTTAATATAAAAATAATTTTCTAACACTAATAACTTGCGCAGAAGTCTTTTAAAAACCCTTTTCTAAAGTACAATTTTTTGAAAACTTTATGCTTCAAAAAAGCTTCTTATACCATAGTTTAAATATTTCTATCCCGTATGTTTCATATCGCGTATTTGATCAGCTGGAAGATAATTAAACTGTTTCACAAGCAAATCTTTCACGACAGGCGTTGGAAAATGCTGATTAACTTCATCTATAATCTGTTTTTTAACCGTCTCAAATTTTATCTTCTCGACAGCACGTACATCTGAATAACTGTCCCAAAAACATTTAAAAATAGCATCATTAATCAATACACTTAAAGGAAGGGACACATCTTTCTCAACTTTCTTATCTATAAGATAAGTTAATTGTGAAATTATATAACCCTGGACAACTCCCTCAACTAAAATGGGAACACTGATGACTTCTGTCTGACCAGAACTAACCTCTTCTACGACGGGAGCAGACGCTTCTGAAATATCGGGCTTTACAGCATTCACTTTGACACTCAACATTAAAATGCCAAGAGCTACCAAACAACCCCATACCCCCATCGCAATCATTTTAATCATTTGCGGCTTCCAGCATTAACTAAAACAGGATCATAAGTTCCATCTGTCTCTTCAGCGCGAGCAACTGTTTGCATAATTTGAGAAAGTTCCTTAACAGCTTCTAAATGCACTTGAAGCAATTCACTATTGCGCTGTAACTTTCCCTGTAAATCAGATAGTAAACTTTCTATTTTATTTTCAACATCTTGGTCCAAATACCGCATAACATCTTTCATCGACTGATTAAGATCACGCAGACCACGTGTTTTACGTAAATTAACCTCTTCATAATCTGGAACACCGTGGCTTTCAAGCATATTGCTTTCATAATCAACCACTTCTGTCAGCCCTTTAACGGCAGCCATAAATTTTGTTATTGCCCAATCACGACCAATTAGATCATTGTTGAGAACTTTTGTTTTTAATGCAACATTTTCATCATCACATTGCGCTACAGACATTTTTATTCCCCTTTATGGTATTTTAATTGTCATATTAAATAGTTTGTGTTCGGTATTAACGTGCCAGATCAGCTCATTTTATGAACGACCGCACTAATGATAAACAGCGTCTTTAATGGGTAGCATTTATTCTATTTCTCTCTCCATTATATGACCCCTCTTCTTTCTTAGCCTGTTCAGAAATCAACATTTGCGCAATGCCAATTCCTCCAGACGTAGCAAATTCTTTAGCTAATTGTTCAGCCATCATAAATTTCCAAATTTGCCCTGCTTGCCCCTTTCCAAAAATGGATTGCATCTCAGTTGTGAACATATTTTCAACAAAAGTCTGCAGTATAAAGGCTTCAAAGTTTTTAAAGGCTTCAGTATTTTTGTTCTCTACGCTGTGCGGTTTTATGTGTACTTGTTGAAGTTCGTGTTGTGTTACGGTATGTGAGTTTGTGTAATCAGCGTGCACGAGTTGAGCAAAATTATTTTCTTGGTGTGCAACAGTTTGTGTGCGTGCTGTGTTGCGTAAATCACGCAATTTTTCAACAGAAGCGCGATATTCAACTGGGTCAGCTGCGCGCGCAACATCAAGAACAATATCTGAAGGTGGCTGAATAGCCATGAGCTTCCCCTTTATTAACTACCATTCGCTTTTCTTTGTTTCAAATTTTTAAGTTTCGTCTTAAATTTGACAATAATGTATGTTTTTCTTTAATTTCATAGAAACGGTTTGTATTCATTTGAGTAAAATTACTCTTCGTGCACAAAGCGTCTTGCGTGCGTAGAGCTTTTGCACATAATGTATTTCTAAACAAAACACAATATTTAAATAAATCACCCCGCGTGGATCACTATAAGAACATTATGTAAAGCAACTAAAGCACCATACGCTGCCTCTTTTTAAACTCGTTTTTCTTTGTAATGCATATTTTCTACAAAGATAGGATTTTTTTTATTCTTTCAATAGCTGTAAAAAATAAAGTAAACCCTATAACATTTAAGCACTATAAAACACCAAACTTATGTCAAACTGACGTCTTTTATTATTTTATCTGCAATATAATCTTCAAGCATATTACTAAATTGTTGACGTTCTTCTATAACTTTAACCTCTTTACACTTTTCTTCTAATCGTTGCAAACAGCTAGAAGCTTCATGCACAATTTGTTTTTTTTGTACAATTTGTCCCTGAAGATGTTTTTCTGTTTTGGCTATACGTTGTAAGCGCCGTGCTAAAAAACTGGCATCCAAAAAATCAGGAGTTTTTTCCTTTTCCATTAAGGAAAAAAGTGCTCGCGTCTCCTCTTCACAAGCAGAAAGCTCATTGTGTAAACCTTCTAATTCAATCTTATGATAAGTTTTCATAAAACTTTGTATCTTAAGAAGCTTACGGTAGCGTTTGCCTTTTTGCATTTTTAAGGTCCCCTATTGAGCCAATCTTGAAGCTCTAAACTGAAAAAATGTAAAAGCTCTGGTATCAAGAAATAAAGTAAAAATACCCCCCCTGCGACAACAAAAGGCAATGAAATAAAATAAACCGGAATGGTAGGTGTTAATTTATTGACCAATCCAATCCCAATATTGATTAAAATCGCATAAGTAATAAAAGGCGCTGCAATAGATAGTGTGGTTAAAAATGCTCGTGACAAAACATCACGATAATCAATCAAAGCGGCTTCTGGATTTGGAACAAAAGATGGTGAAACAACATCATAAGAAGCTAAAAGGCCACGAATAGTCACCATATGCAAATCACTTGCAAAAAAAGCATGACAGCCGCCAAAACAAACAAATGCGCAATTTGAGTTTCTGGCATTGAGTCAATCACACTATGGCCAGGTTGACCTGAATATCCCATAGACATGGCAATAATTGTCGCCATAAATTGTAACGCCCACAGATAAACATGAGCAATAACCCCCAAACTAGCCCCAATAAGCATTTCAGAAAACAAAGCGCGTGTAAGAACTGCAATATCAGGCTTATCACCAAGTTCTTTAAAAAAATCAACAACCAAAGGAAGCATTACAAATGAAAAAGCAATGGCAAGAAATAAACGAAAATTCATGGGAATACGTAGACTTGATATGCCTGGCATAAGCATCAAACAAGCCCCTACCCGTGCAAAAACTAACATGGCAATGATAACCAACTGGTCAATTGGCAAAGACGTCACAGGTAATAAAGACGTCAATGACATCAACTCTTCTCCTGTGAAGAGATAACTCCTAATGTTTTAACTTCAACACCACGAGCAATTTCTGCATGAGAAAGAACAGGCAACGTCGAGAAAAGGCGTTCCATAATCATGCGAACATAAGGCCGCGCTTCAGGCGATGTGATCAGCACAAAACGCACCGCTTTTTCCATATATTGGCGAATGATAGCTGTTGCCTCGGTTCCAAATTTTTCAAGTTCAACGGGATCCATATCAAATTCAATAATTTCACCCTTTGCATCACGTTTTAAAGATTTGTGGAAAGCAAGGTCCCAGTAACTTCCCATCCGTAAAACTTGTAATACACCGCCTTCAGACAAGTCACCACAGATTTGCTGCGATAAACGCAACCGCACATGCTCAGCAATCAAATCAGAACGTCGCACATGGGGTGCAATTTCAGCCACCGCTTCTAAAATAAGATTTAAACTACGAATGGAGACACGTTCTGATAATAAAAGTTTTAAAACCGCCTGTAAACCAGAATAAGAAAGATGTGCAGGACAAATTTCTTCTAACAATTTACGGTATTCGCCCCCCAAACGCTCTAGAAGAATGCGCATATCTTTATAAGAAAATAATTGCGCTAAATTATTGCGTAAAACTTCACTTAAATGGGTTAATAATACTGAAAGATTATCCACCGCCATATAACCTTCACGCATCAATTCAGAGCGAAATGTTTCTGAGGTTGCAAAAGCACGCATACCGAAAGCCGGCTCACATACCTGCTCACCTGGAATATTGGGAATAGGTTTATTGCCCGGCATAATGAGAACCTCACCTATGCGCATTTCGTAAGATGCCACAACCGTACCATATAATTTGATCCAATAGCTTTTTGCCGGCACTTTATAATCATCTGATATCTGTATTTCAGGAATAACAAAACCATATTCTTGCGCAAATTTACGGCGCATTTTTGCAACACGGTCAGCCAGCTCAACCTTTTTGGATAATAAATGTTTAGACAATTGCTTGCCCATAGCAATTTCGACGCGCACCGTTTCAAGCGATGCTTTAAGTGACTGGCTTTCTTCTTGATGAGCCTTTTGTGCATCTTGTGCCAACTGTGCTTCTTGTGCAAGAGATTCTTTGCGCAAGCGATGTGGAATAGAATAACCAATCGAAGCCATAAGCAAAGACAAAAGAATAAAAGGAACAGCTGGCAGACCAGGCATCAACCCTAACATAAATAAAAGAAGAGAAGATACAAAAAGCGCTTTGGGATACCTTCCAAGTTGCCCCAAAACAGCCTTTTCAGCTGAACCACGGGTACCCCCTTTAGAAACCAAAAGACCTGCCGCCAAAGAAACAATCAAAGCCGGTATCTGTGTAACAAGACCATCACCCACTGAAAGTTTAGTAAAAACATCAGCCGCACCAGATAATGTCATTCCATGGCGTGTAACACCAATAATAATACCCCCAACAATATTAACAGCCGTAATAATAAGCCCGGCAATAGCATCACCACGCACAAATTTTGATGCACCATCCATTGCCCCAAAAAAGGAACTTTCTTCTTCAAGCTCATGACGGCGACGCTGCGCTTCTTTCTCATCAATAAGGCCTGATGAAAGATCAGCATCAATAGCCATTTGCTTTCCTGGAATAGCATCCAGAGTAAAACGTGCACCCACTTCAGCAATACGCGTTGCACCTTTGGTGATCACCAAAAAATTGACGATAATAACAATGGCAAAAACAACAAGACCAATAACAAAATCCCCCCCCATCACAAATTGCGAAAAACCGTGAATCACATTTCCTGCGGCTTTATAGCCTTCATCACCATGGGTTAAAATAACACGAGTTGTCGCAATGTTAAGGGATAAGCGCAATAAGGTCGTAATCAACAAAACTGTTGGAAAAGCTGAAAAATCAAGTGGCCGCTGAATCCACAACGAAACCATTAAAATCAAAACAGAAAATGCAATGGAAAAGGAAAGCCCCAAATCTAAAATAAAGGCAGGAACAGGTAAAAAGAGAACCGTGAGAATAATGATAATTCCCATCGCAAACGCAATATCTCGACCAGAAAATTGATTTTGGTCTCCAATATGGGTACCCGGACTACGCTGCACACTTTTCTCCTTAAACAATTACATTCAACCCCCTTTGCCAAAAGAACTTTAAAAAACTCTTTAGCGCATTTTTTCTCACAAACTTTAAGTGACAAAGCTTGTGTGAAAATGATGTTGTAACTACACAATTAATGGGGTCGTGGCTACACAATTTTTACATATTTTAAAATTTACACATCACTATAACAAACCTTTTACCCCCTATAAACCATAACATAAAGCACACCTACCCACCCCTAATTCAAAAAAAATTTTTAAGCTTGCCGAATGTTTGATATCAGCGTATATTACAGCTTGTAACATTGTGTGAATATACATTGATACAATGAGAAACCGCGAGAGGTTTCTAAAAACAATGAGAGGTTTGTTATGACTGATATTGTAAAAACTGCTATGCTTTATTCGACACTGATTATCAGTGCCAATGCTATTATTGTTTTAGCTTTGGTGCTTGGCATTCAATAAAATAAAGTCTCATTGAGAGAGGCTCATTTATAAGCTCTTCACATCCATAGCAAAATCTGAGCTATTTTGAGCAGTTAAAATAAGAGTGTTATATACAAGCAAAGAAAGTACATAGAATTTGAAAAGTAGTTCATAAAAATTAAGAAGAGGGAAGTGTATTTTCTTTGCTTAAGTTGTATTATTGATACGTAATTACTGCCTTAAAAATTTGTGTAAAAATTTTTGTTACTAAGGCATTTTAAGAGCGACCTGTTTTTTAAAGGCCTGTTTTTTTTACAAGTAATTCTTAATAAGTAACTTTTACCGCAATATTACCCTTTCAAAGATTTAAGCATTTTTATAACAACATCTTTATCAATTGATCTCACAATAAAAGCACTTTGATCACTAAGTTTGATCTGACTTCAGCAGATTACTTTTTAAAGACATTAACGATAATTTATAAAACTAAATTGGCAACCACTTTATACCATTCACTTTATACCATTAATGCCGTTTGAGGCTTTTCATCTTTCTAGACAGGCTATAAATTTTTGTTAAACTCAAGCCGCTCATAAAAATCTCATTTATCACACTGTTTATTTAATTATACTGCCTATTTAAAGGCACAAAACAAGAGAGCAACATAAATAGTTGCACCAAAGCAGTATACTCAACAAGGATAAACAAAAATGAAGTTGCAGCAAATTGAAGATGGTATTTTTGTTAGTGCCCAAATCAGCGTTGCAAATATTAAAACGCTCGCAAAAACTGGATTTAAAACTATTGTCTGCAACAGGCCCGATCAAGAAGAGCCTGACCAGCCTGATTTTGCCACCATTCAAGCAGCCGCTCATCAATATGGAATACAAGCTCATTATATTCCTATTACACCTTCGGTTATAGAAAAATCTCACATTGAAGCTATGCAAACAATTTTAAAAACAGCACCACTTCCTCTGCTCGCTTATTGCTGCTATGGCACACGCTCAATTCACCTTTGCTCTTTAGCGCGCATTATTTAACCTTGTGTTTTAATAAAACAGAAAGAAACAAACATTAAACTTTCTTATTATTAAAAATATGAGGCTATCTAAAAAGCGACAAAAACAATGATGAAATCTGATATTCAAACCGCTGATTCCCCTACTCATAAACGAAAAATTCACCTTTTTCATGACGTTTTGGAATATATTTTTATTCTCATAATCAGCTTAAGTTCTATTTTTGCGATTCTTTTTTCCTTTTTAGATCGGATCATGATGTTTTTTTAAAAGTCAGCAGCTGATCTAATGATGAAAGCGGTTGAATTGTCTTTAAAATCGCTTTTGTTTCATTTTCATCATGTTGCATTTGTTTTTTCAAAAGCTCTAGTCCATCAAACTTTTTTTGCCCTCGTAAAAACTGCAAAAAAGAAACTGTACAGTTTTCATCATAAAGATCGTCAGTAAAATCAAACAAATAAGTTTCTAAAAGTGGTGCTCCACCATCAACAATTGTTGGGCGACAGCCAAAACTTGCAACACCATCATGCAAAACACCACTTAAACGGCGCAATCGTACTGCATAAACACCATGCGCTAAGCTTGTTTGGGAAGGCAACACTTGATTGGTAGTAGGAAAACCCAAAGACCGACCAAGCTTTTTACCATGTATAACTTTTGAGCGCACACGATAATGGTACCCTAATAAATGGGCTGCTTTTTCCACCTGCCCTTGTGATAAAAGCTGACGAATAAAACTAGAAGAAATTTTTTCCCCCTGTAGGGTGCATAAAGAAGGAATTTGAACAACTTCAAAACCGCACTCTTCCCCTTTTTGACGCAAAAACTGTGCATTTCCACTTCTTTTTCGACCAAAGTGAAAATTATCCCCCGTTACCACAACACAAACATCAAAAGCTTGTTTTAAAACAACGCTAATAAATTCATCAGCTGAAAGAGCAGCAAACTGTGCATCAAAAGGCTCTTCAACAACACCATGAAAACCCAAAATTTTGAAGATTTCGGCTTTTTCAGTTGCCGGTGTCAAACGATCAATACAATCTGAACCTTGAAAAAAACTTCTTGGATGTGGCTCAAATGTCAACACAAGAGCTGGCTTGTTTTTTACACGTGCTAAATCTAGCGCTTTTTGCAACACCGCTTGGTGACCACGATGAACACCATCAAAATTCCCAATAGCTAAAACTGCACCACGTAAAATTTCAGGAATCTCTGTGTGCCCTTGAAGACGCAAAAAATTATCCATTATTGAAGCGCCCACATCATCACTTGTGGCTGATAACCATAATGGTCAAGAAAAGAGTGCAAAGCTTCTTTATTGATCACACCATTGTGCGTATAGTCATGACAATGGATCCCACCCAGAATATAAAGGACATCAATACCAAAATCGATAGCGCCTTTAACATCGGTCAAAATGCCATCTCCAATAGCCAAAATCCGACTTTTTTCTATTGTCCCGCGGATGTTTTTTAGCTTTTCAAAAGCACATTCATAAATAGGTGCGTGGGGTTTACCCGCAATACGAACCTCACCGCCTAAATGTTGGTACAGCTGTGCCAATGCACCAGCGCACCACAATGTTTGATTACCACAATGAACGGTGATATCAGGATTGGCACAAATAAAAGGCAACCCCCGTTCTTGTAGGCGCTGTAACATACCTTCATAAGCCTGTGGCGTTTCCCCAAAATCTTCAAAAAAGCCACTGCAAACCACCGCACCAGCTTCCTCTTCTTCAACCAGCTCACATGCTAACCCTTTAAACAAAGCCAAATCACGTTGCGGACCAATAAAAAAGATCTTCTGCGGTGCACTCAAAATAAGATCACGCGTTACATCACCTGAAGTGACAATTGCATCATAACAATCACTGGCAACCTTCAGCCTTTGCAATTGGGCTATAACATCTTCACGTGGTCGGGGTGAATTGGTGAGCAAAACAACGCTTTTCCCCATCTTGCGCATTTTCTGCAAAACTTTCACAGCTGAATCAAAAACGCGCACACCATCGTGCACAACCCCCCAAACATCACAAAATACAGCATCATAATGGGTAATTATAGGATCAATATGGGTGAGTTCTTTCATGATTATCTATTTATATTATATTGTGCCCGCTTTTTAGTCTTTAAACTTCTTATCGCAAGATCATTTTTTTGTCATCTGCTTTCTTAAACCACCATATTCCCACCCCAAAAACCAATTAAATTTTTGAGGATAATTTTAGCTTTCATCAATTAAGATGGCAAAATTTAAAAAATCAGAAACCGAGCCAGACTAAAACGAGAATGTTTTAATTAAAACATCTAATAAGGCCATTTTGATCGTGCAACCCGAAAAGGGCTTGAGCGAGCTGGATAATAACGCTGATAACGCAAGTAATGAATGTAAACGCGAAACAACATAGGATCAATTTTTGCCATTTTGCGTAGCACATAAAGGCCAATCAACCAAATACACGTGCCAATAATTGTTGCAACAATGCTCATTGCTGAAATAATAAAAACGCCAATTAAAAGCGTTAAAATCAGCACTGGTTCGCGCTCTGCTCCCATAATTAGCTTAGGTTCGTAAAGAGCACGATATATGGGCGTACATCTTAACTCTTCATCCATTGCATTTCTCCAATCACCATATTTACAAGAGAGCACCTGCAAAGAGCGCGTTGATAAAAACGACCACACTGACAACAAAAACTACACGAACAGCCCACTTTACAAGCCTGTTAATCTCACCACCAAAAACTAAAACAATTCCACCAATAAGTATAGCAACTAAAGAAATACCAAAAGCGATAGGTCCTGATATTAATCTCATAATTCTTTTTAAAGGTGTTTCCCATGGTAATCCAACTGGTGCACCAGCAGCATAAGCGGAATCTCCTAAAATAAAAAACAACAGAAAGACAATGCCTAAAGTAAAGAGAATTGTAATTTGATTATATGGATTATTCTTAAAATAAATTGGAGATAATTGCATGACTTATACTTTTAATAATTAAAATAAATTGAGTATCACTATGACACCTAAGAAACAAGAGTATATAGGCTATATAAACCGAAACAGCTTCACCATTTCAATCATATATACCTGGATGCTTCCACCTTAAAAGCCACATCTGATTTAACAGCACAAATATTGAGATACCCCCTGCCCGGAATTCTTTACGTTTTACATCACATACATAACTCTTAAGTAATTTTTTCCACAAATCTTTCCATCGTTATGGTTATAGATATACATGTTAACTTCAAGCTTGCATCTAAGCATAACTAACAGTTCAAGAGACAGGTAAACCCAAATTTGCATCTGCTTTTTCAAACCATGAACAAGCCAGATGATGCACAGATTAATACTAAAGAGCAGCACGGTTGCCATTAATCATTTTTGCATCATGGCCATGGCTAAACAGAACTGTTATCGCCATGAGGAGTTTTTAGAAGTTCTCATGAATACTTATGAGAAAGAATAGCGCTATATTATAATTTAATAAGTTTTACTTCTGATCAGAAATTAATTCTAAAATTGCTTTCTGTTTTACTGATGTAAGAACTCTAAAACTTTTTAAAAGCAGATATTCTTCTTTGCTCGATATAATTTCATCATGATGGTGCACACCACCTTCTTTTGTTGTGGTGTCAGGGTAAAAAAAGGAAATAGGAACATCAAATATATCGGCAATGTCTTTCAACCGTCCAGCTCCTACACGATTTAATCCTTTTTCGTATTTTTGGATTTGTTGAAAGCTTATACCTAAATGATGAGCCAATGTTTTTTGAGACATTCCCAACATTCTTCTTCTATATCGGATTTTTTTGCCTACAAAAATATCATTATGAGGATTTTTTTGCACTTCTAGATCAACCCCCCGCCGGGTAGCGAGCGCCCTCGCATTGGTATTCCGGGAGTCAAAAGTACTGAGTTCGAGTCAGCTTTTTTGCTTTTAGTGCCATAGCACCTGGACATCACAAAAACTCCCGGAATCCCGGGAACCCCATATGATAATGGGTTAATTTTTGTGTTCGAACTGGAAGGACTTTTGAATCCCTCTTGATCGCTGCGTATACGATCAATACACCTTTTAATTAATAAAGTAATTTCAGAAAATTGGCAATAAAATAGTTTTTCAACTTACAGAAGTTTTTTAACGAAAGGCAGAAAGCCTCTCATTTTGAATGATGTACGAATAAAGTAAAGAATAATGATGCATTCATGTTTTTTGCACTTCTAGGTCACCCCCCTCCGCCTGCCGGTAGCGAGCGCCCTCGCATTGGTATTCCGGGAGTCAAAAATACTGAGTTTAGGTCAGCTTTTTTGCTTTTAGTGCTATAGCACCTGGACATCACAAAAACTCCCGGAATCGCGGAGAAAACCATAGAGTGGGTTAATCTTTGCACTTGAATTTTAGGGTTTTTTGAATCCCTTTTTGATTGCAGCGTATACGATCAACACACTTTTTAACTCATAAAGTGATTTCAAAAAATTGGCAATAAAAACAGTTTTCAACCTACAGAGGTTGTCCTTAATTGAGAGGCAGAAAGCCCCTTATTTTGAATGATGTGTAAATGAATAAAGTGAGCTCTCATTTAGTCAAAAAGTATAAGCTCGTAACCAGGGAGGAGCTAAACGTAATAAGAGCGTGTCATACCACCATAAAATTCAGGAAGGCAAGAACCGGCAAGAATGCGACTAACACCAGCATAAGATTTTAAAATGTTCGTGGAGATATTTTAAAAAGGCATCAATATTGCCCTTATTGTCTTTTGTTATGTTTATTGTCTTTTGTTCTGTTTATAGATCAATTGAAGAGGAATGATAAAATCTATAACTTGAAGTGGAGCAAATATCACTCAAATAACTTTGATGTATGTAACTTTGATGCATTTTATTGACAGAAAGGGCAAACACCGTCATAAAATACTATGAGACTAACATGAGTGATAATATTTGCATGGTCTCTTGTGATTTTTGCTTTTTTCAAACTCTATTTTTGTTTTCCAAACATAATATATCTTTATGAGCTTAATTAAAAAATTTATAACTGTTGCTTCTGGAACTTGCACAAGTCGTCTTTTTGGTTTTGTGCGTGAAATACTCATGGCAGCTTCTTTTGGTACAGGTCCTGCTGCTGACGCTTTCAACGCAGCTTTTCGTTTTCCAAACACATTTCGCCGTCTTTTTGCTGAAGGTGCTTTTAACGCAGCCTTTGTTCCCCTGTTTTCAAAAAAAATTACTGAAAATGGAACTGAAAATGCACGCAAATTTGCAGAAGAGGTTTTTGGTGTTTTGTTCTCGCTACTCTTACTTTTAACCATTGCTATAGAAGTAAGTATGCCTTTTTTGGTGCGTACTGTAATTGCACCAGGGTTTGCAGAAGATGCAACAAAATTTGAGGCTACAATTCGTTTTACTGCAATTATGTTTCCCTATTTAGCGTGCATGTCTTTAGCAGCCATGATGGGGGGAATGCTCAATGCATTACAACGTTATTTTGTTGCAGCTATTGCCCCCGTCTTTTTAAATATTGTGATGATCGGTGTGCTCGCCTATGCTTGGATATTTCAGCTTGATGCTTGGCAGATTGGGCTAAACCTTTCTTGGGGGGTTATGGTTGCTGGCCTTCTTCAACTTACTTTAATTGCAGTTGCTTTGCGTCAAAGTGGGATGAAAATTTCCCTACGTCTTCCTTATCTGAGCCCCAATGTTCGCCAGCTTTTAACCCTGGCATTTCCCGCTGCCATTACGGGGGGAATTACGCAAATCAATTTATTGATCAATACCAATATTGCATCCAGCCACCCAGGTGCTGTTTCTTCTTTGGTTTATGCTGACCGCCTTTATCAATTACCATTAGGCGTTGTTGGTATTGCTGTTGCGACTGTTCTTTTACCTGAGTTAACAAAAGCCTTCCGCAATAAAAATAATAAAGAAGCCAATTATTTGCAAAACTATGCCATTGCATTTACCCTGTTTTTAACCTTACCGGCATCGATCCTCTTTTTTTTGATATCCAACCCCATTGTCAGCCTTTTCTTTGAGCGTGGTCAATTTACAAGCCAATCAACACACACTGTTGCACACCTGCTTGAACTTTATGGATTAGGGCTTCCAGCTTTTGTGCTCATAAAGGTCTTCATTCCAAACTTTTTTGCCCATGAAGATACAAAAACACCCATGATTTTTGCAGGCATTTGTGTTTTGATCAATATTGGTTTAGCGCTCACATTATTTCCGCTTTTATCAGCACGTGGCATTGTGATTGCAGAAATTACCTCTGGATGGGTTAACACACTTTTGCTTTGTAGCACCCTTATCAAACGCGGTTATTGGAAATGTGATATGCAGCTTATCAAGTGGGTTGGGTGTTTGATTGTTGCCATTCTCTTAATGGCTGCAGCTTTGTATTATGCACTCGGGTTTCTATCTTTTCCTTTATCCTCACAAGCACCACTTTTCTTGCGAATAGGAACTTTAGCAGGTTTAATTTTCTCTATTCTATTGTTTTATTGTATCATTTGCTTTTCCCTTGGCATGAGCTATTTCCCTTTTTTACGTAAAAATTTGAAACAGCGCCTATAATATCCTATTTGACTTTCAAAAAAGAAGCTTTACCACAACAAAAGCAATACGTAACATCATTAAAGAAAGGCTTATTCTTATGGACACTTGCGCATCCCTCGTCTTTTCTGGTGTGCAACCAAGTGGCAATTTGCATCTTGGTAATTACCTAGGTGCAATTAAGCGCTGGGTTGAACTGCAAGCATCTTATACATGCCTTTATTGTGTTGTGGATATGCACGCATTAACGGTTAACCCTGACCCACTCACCTTAGAAAGCTCAACCCGTGCAGTTACAGCAGCCTTTTTAGCTGCTGGTATTGACCCACAAAAACATATTGTGTTCAACCAATCACGGGTTTTTCAACATGCTGAATTAGCGTGGATCTTTAACTGTATTGCCCGCATCGGTTGGCTCCAACGGATGACACAGTTTAAAGATAAAGCTGGAAAAAACCGTAAACAAGCATCTGTTGGGCTTTTTGCCTACCCAAGCCTTATGGCTGCTGACATTTTGCTCTACCGTGCAACACATGTTCCAGTAGGAGAAGATCAAAAGCAGCATATTGAACTCACACGTGATATTGCGCAAAAATTTAATCATGATTACGCTGAGCGGATTGCACATTTAAATGTTGGCATCCCCATACAAGAGGGAGAACCCATAAAAGAGGGAGAACCCATAAAAGAGGGAGAAAACAAAGAACAAGGCTTTTTCCCAATACCAGAAGCTCTTCTTGGTGATACGGGCATGCGCATTATGTCTTTACGTGATGGCACAAAGAAAATGTCAAAATCAGATCCTTCAGATTTTTCACGAATTAATTTAACTGATGATGCTGATCTTATCATTCAAAAAATACGCAAAGCAAAAACAGACTCCGCCCCCCTCCCCGATGAGCTTACTGCTTTAGAAGGGCGCCCAGAAGTTGACAATTTACTTGGTATTTATGCAGCCTTTGCGCAAATCAGTAAAGAGAAGGCGCTTTTAGAGTTTTCAGGTCAACAATTTTCGCTTTTTAAAGCGACTCTAGCTGATCTTGTCGTCCATAAATTGGCACCAATTACACAAGAATTACGCCGTCTTCATCAAGATAATGCTTATATTGATTCTGTTTTGCGTGATGGGGCTGAGCGTGCTAGCCTATTGGCTGAAAACACAATGAAGCACGTTCGTGAAATTGTTGGCTTTTTACATCATTCATAAACAATAAGTTTTGATTGAAAAAAACTATAGCCGATGACAAGTGCAAACTAAAACCGCACTTGATGCAAACAATACCCCTTGTTGCCTTTTGTTAGGTTAAGTGCCCCCATATCTTCAAGTGCAAACATATACCTTTATTCATAAAGGAACAAATGCTTGATAACGTGCATTTTAAACCTTTAAAAGCAGTTCTTTTAATAAAACTGCTTATGCATGCAAGTTCAAAAACGGATAAAATTTGCAAATTGATTAACAAGCATCAAGATATCGCTACCATGTTTTACCTTCTTCATGATAACATAAAACAGGTGAGCTTATTTAAATCATTAATCGTCAATAGAAGGTGTTTTTACCATTATTGTGCTTCTAAACGATTTTTTGGAATAAAAATATTGAAACGATTATATCAATATTTAAGTTTTTTTGCGTTAATTGTTTCCTTAAAGCTTACGCAACAAAAGGATAATATATGTTTATTCAAACTGAAACCACACCAAACCCTGCAACACTCAAATTTTTACCAGGCCGCGTGGTCCTTGCCAAAGGTGTGTTAGAGTTTCACAACAGCAAAGAAGCTGATCAAAATTCACCTCTTGCTGCTAAACTGTTTACAATTCCCAATGTCAGCAGTGTCTTATTAGGACATGATTTCATTGCTGTAACAAAAAATGACGGGGAATGGCAGCATCTCAAACCAGCGATCTTGGGCACAATTATGGAACATTTTCTTTCCAATGACCCAACTGTTATCAATGATGCCACTCTCCAAACACAAGCACCTGAGGCGTATGAAGAATTTTATGACGAAAAAGATGCAGATATTGTCATGACAATCAAAGAGATTCTTGAAACACGTGTTCGCCCAGCTGTTGCCAATGATGGTGGGGATATTACTTTTCGTGGTTTTGAAGACGGTATCGTTTATTTAAATATGCGCGGTGCATGCGCTGGGTGCCCATCCTCAACAGCCACGCTCAAACACGGAATTGAAAATCTTTTGCGCCATTTCATTCCAGAAGTTTTAGGCGTTGAAGCCATGCCACAAGACGTTATTCTATAAATTTGAAAGTACCCCCGCCCAAGCAAATAGAAATAAGCAAATAGAAAAAAGCCATCTTGTACAAATATCCCATACCAATCATTTGCTGAAAATCATTTTTTAAAAGCTATGGGAACTTGTTGCGTATGTATCGCAAACTGTTGCAACCTATCAGCACAAAAAATATAGCAGGAAAAACAGACAAGCAATTAAAGAAGACCAATAGGCTTGCATTACACGAAAGAAGTCTGCACCACACGAAAGTCTGCATTATATAAAGACATTATACAAAGATCACCAAAAGCGCGTGAAATATAAAGTTGTAAATACAACAATGCTTCAAGGTATAAGAATGCCTTGTAATATACATGCCTTATGAGGCTTTTAAACACTTGTAAGACTTTCAAAACACAATAAAAAACGGGCCAAAATGGCCCGTTTCTTTTTACCTATGGGTTTAAGGCGCTTAGAAATCCATTCCGCCCATTCCACCCATTCCGCCGCCACCCATTGGAGGCATTGGAGTTTCTTTTTTCGGAAGTTCAGCAACCATTGCTTCTGTGGTGATAAGAAGGCTAGCAATTGATGCAGCATTTTGCAAAGCTGAACGCACAACTTTAACTGGGTCAACGATCCCCAAAGAAATCAAATCACCAAATTGACCTGTTGCAGTGTTGTAACCAAAAGTGTCTGAATTATTTTCAAGCACTTTGCCAACAATAATCGCTGCTTCTTCACCGGCATTAGTCGCAATTTGGCGTGCTGGAGCTTGTAGAGCACGACGGACAATATTAATACCAGCTTCTTGGTCTGCATTGCTTCCTTTAACAGTAATTGCATTTGCAGCCCGCAAGAGTGCAGTTCCACCACCAGCAACAATACCTTCTTCCACCGCTGCACGCGTTGCGTTCAAGGCATCATCAACACGGTCTTTCTTTTCTTTCACTTCAACTTCTGTTGCACCACCAACACGAATAACAGCAACACCACCAGCAAGTTTAGCAAGTCTTTCTTGCAGTTTTTCGCGGTCATAGTCAGAAGTTGTTTCTTCGATCTGTGCTTTAATCTGGCTTACACGAGCACTGATTTGTGCTTTTTGTCCAGAGCCATCAACGATGGTTGTGTTTTCTTTAGAAATATGCACTTTCTTTGCACGGCCCAACATATCTAAAGTGACATTTTCAAGCTTAATGCCAACATCTTCAGAAATAACCTGACCTGATGTCAAAATTGCAATATCTTCTAACATCGCTTTACGGCGGTCACCAAAGCCTGGTGCTTTAACAGCACAAATCTTCAAACCACCACGCAGTTTATTAACCACAAGCGTTGCCAAAGCTTCACCTTCCACATCTTCAGCAATAATGAGAAGAGGCTTACCAGACTGAACAACAGCTTCAAGAACAGGAAGCAAGGATTGAAGATTAGACAATTTCTTTTCATGAATAAGGATGTAAGGATCGTCGAGATCAGCCACCATTTTTTCAGCATTTGTGACAAAATAAGGTGAAAGGTACCCACGATCAAACTGCATACCTTCAACGACTTCTAATTCCGTTTCAGCAGTTTTTGCTTCTTCCACAGTGATAACACCTTCATTGCCAACTTTGTCCATAGCATCAGCAATGATTTTACCAATTTCTGAAGCACCATTAGCAGAAATCGTTCCTACTTGCGCTATTTCAGCAGAAGTTTGGATTTTTTTCGCTTTTTTGAAAAGGCTTTCAACAACTTCTGCAACAGCAGAATCGATCCCACGCTTGAGGTCCATTGGGTTCATACCAGCAGCAACAGCTTTTACACCTTCTTGCACAATAGCTTGGCCCAAAACAGTTGCTGTTGTTGTTCCATCACCAGCAATATCGTTAGTCTTTGAAGCAACTTCACGCAACATCTGTGCGCCCATATTTTCGAACTTATCTTCCAGCTCGACTTCTTTTGCAACGGACACACCATCCTTCGTGATACGAGGTGCACCAAATGATTTGTCAATCACCACATTACGGCCTTTAGGACCGAGTGTTACCTTAACAGCATTAGCAAGGATATCAACACCGCGCACCAAGCGCTCACGTGCTTCACGGCCAAATTTGACTTCTTTAGCAGCCATTTAATTTCTCCTTGGATATAATAAACGAAACAAATTGAGAGAATGGATTAACCCAAAATCCCCATAATGTCGGATTCTTTCATGATTAAGAGTTCTTCACCATTAATCTTCACTTCGGTTCCAGACCATTTCCCAAATAAGATGCGGTCTCCTGCTTTCACTTCGAGAGGCACGCGCTTTCCATTATTATCAAGAGCGCCATTGCCAACAGCGATTACCTCACCTTCCTGAGGTTTTTCCTTTGCTGTATCGGGGATGATAATCCCACCAGCGGTTTTATTTTCAGATTCAACCCGACGAACGACAACACGATCGTGAAGTGGGCGGAATTGTGTGTTAGCCATGTTTTAAACCCTTAAAACTTAGTATAACTGATTAATCTTAAATTTTATTAGCACTCTCTAGTGGTGAGTGCTAGTAATAAATTTTATATAAAAATATTGATCCATAATGTCAAGGATTCTAAATAAAATAATTCATTTTACATTGATTCTAATTGGCTCTTTGATTCTGGTCAAAAAATGCTTATCTTTTACTAAACTAATGAATATATATATTAAGGGATTTTATGATGGTTAAAACACGCCAAGAAACCGATAGTTTGGGGACAGTTTCGGTTCCTCATGACCGTTATTGGGGAGCACAAACAGAACGTTCTCGACATAATTTCAATATTGGCTCAGAAAAACAGCCTCTTTCATTGATTTATGCTTTAAGTCTTATCAAAAAAACAGCAGCTCTTGTGAATATGCAAAAAGGGAAACTCTCGCAAGACATAGGGCAAGCGATTGTCACTGCTGCTGATGAAGTGCTTTCTGGTGCATTTGATACACATTTCCCCCTCGCTGTTTGGCAAACAGGGTCTGGCACACAAAGCAATATGAATGTCAATGAAGTGATCGCCAATCGCGCTAGCGTGCTTTTGGGTGGAACGCTTGGCAGCAAAGCACCCGTGCACCCTAATGACCACGTGAATATGAGCCAATCGTCAAACGATTCTTTTCCAACAGCGCTTCATATTGCCACCACACTGCAAACACGCCAACATTTTTTTCCAATTCTTGATACTCTTATTGCCAGTCTTCAAACAAAAGAAGAAGAATTTGCAGACATCATAAAATTGGGGCGCACGCACACGCAAGATGCCACCCCGCTTACTTTAGGGCAGGAATTTTCAGGCTACCGTGCTGCACTAGAAGCCAACCGCCAACGCATTGAAATGGCTCTTATTGATGTTCAAATGCTTGCGCAAGGGGGAACTGCCGTTGGAACAGGCCTTAATGCACCAAAAGGATTTGATGTTGCATTTGCTGAAACAATTAGTCCACTTACAGGAGTAACTTTCACAACCGCCAACAACAAATTTGAAGCTCTCGCTCACCATGGAGCTCTTGCCAATTTCCACGGAAGCTTAAATGCATTAGCAGCTGATTTGTTTAAAATTGCAAATGATATTCGTTTCTTAGGGTCAGGGCCACGCTCAGGCTTAGGCGAATTGAGCTTGCCAGAAAATGAACCTGGTTCTTCCATTATGCCAGGAAAAGTCAACCCCACCCAATGTGAAGCTTTAAGTATGGTTGCCTGCCAAGTCTTTGGAAACCAGACGAGTGTGACATTTGCTGCAAGCCAAGGCCATTTTGAACTCAATGCCTTTAAGCCTGTTATTGGTTATAATGTTTTGCAGTCTCTCTCACTTCTTGGTGACTCTATGCGTTCCTTTGATACTAACTGCATCAAAGGGCTGCGTGCTAATACAGATCATATCCAATCTCTTCTTGAGCGTTCTCTTATGCTCGTTACAGCGCTTGCGCCAGAAATTGGTTACGAAAAAGCTGCTGATATTGCTAAAACAGCCCATAAAAATGGAACAACCTTACGGGAAGAAGCTTTAAAAGCCGGAATTACTGAAGCTGACTACGACCGACTGGTTGATCCAAAGAAGATGATCCACTCACAATAAGGCTATTTTATGTTATGGATGAATTGATGTCATGATGAATGACAGTTTCACGTTATAATATCGGGCCGTTCACGGCCCAAATAGTCTTTTATTTTTAACAATTCAAGTGCTGCTAGAAATAAAGGTTGAAGTACTTTTTGCAGATCTTGAGTATATTTGCGGGGGTCGCTTTCATACTGTTCCAGATAAATGCGTACAGTTGCTCCCCCCGTTCCTGTTCCAGATAAACGCACGACCAGTCGTGCCCCATTTTCAAAAAACACCCGCACCCCTTGCTTTACACTAACGCTTTCATCAATGGGGTCATGATAAGCAAAATCATCACAGTGTGTAACAGTTAATCCAGCAATTTTTGCCCCTGCTAAGGGTAACAATGTGCGCACATGCTCCATCATCATATAAGCTTTTTGTGCTTCAACATTTTCATAATCATAACGTGAATAATAAAAACGCCCATATTTGTGCCAGTGTTTTTGTACAATTTGTGCTGCTGTTTGCCCTGTTAGAGCCAAAAGGTTTAGCCAAAACAACACGGCCCATAAGCCATCCTTTTCGCGCACATGGTGTGAGCCTGTTCCAAAGCTTTCCTCACCACACAAGGTAACTTTTCCGGCATCTAAAAGCGTACCAAAAAATTTCCATCCCGTTGGCGTTTCAAAAAGATTGATCCCCTTTTCTTGTGCCACAAGGTCAGCAGCACGCCCTGTTGGCATTGAGCGTGCAATTCCAGCAATGCCCTGGCGATACCCTTTAATCAGGTGCGCATGTTCTGCCATAATAGCCAGTGAATCAGAAGGCGTGATAAATTGTTTGCGACCAATAATGAGATTGCGATCACCATCACCATCAGAAGCAGCGCCAAGATCAGGCCCTTGATCAAGCTCTTGATCAGACATGAGCAAACAATAAAGGTCCTTTGCATGCACCAAATTAGGGTCAGGATGAGAGCCCCCAAAATCTGGTAAAGGGGTTCCATTGACCACTGTTCCTTGAGGAAAGTTTAAGCGCTTTTCAAAAATCTCTTGCGCATAAGGCCCTGTAACTGCGTGCATAGCATCAAACCGCAAGGTTAAGCCCTTTTTCACTGCTTGAAAAATGCAGTCAAAATCAAAAAGCTCTTCCATTAAAGCAGCATAATCTGCCACAGGGTCGATAACATCTACCTGCATGGAGCCAATAAAACTTCGCCCTTGTGTTTCTAAATCAATGTCTGGAGCTTCAACAATTTTATAAGAAGAAAGATGTTGCGATGCTGCAAAAATAGCATCACACAAATAATCAGGTGCCGGGCCACCATTGGAAATATTATATTTTATACCACAATCACCATTCACACCGCCAGGATTGTGGCTTGCTGATAAAATAATCCCACCATGTGCATGATATTTGCGAATAAGGTGCGACACAGCAGGTGTCGATAAAATGCCCCCTCTTCCCACCTTAACACAGCCCACACCATTTGCAGCCGCCATTTTTAACACAAGCTGAATAAGGCTGTCGTTTAAATAGCGCCCATCCCCACCAAGGATGAATAATTTTCCCTCAAGAGGTCCAACACTGTTAAAAATGGACTGAATAAAATTTTCAACATAATGGGGCTGTTGGAACACAGATACCTTTTTGCGTAAACCAGATGTTCCCAGTTTTTGATCATGAAAAGCTGTTGTCAAAACAGTGTTGACGATCATAAAAATAACCTTCCTACTATTTTCTCAACTTGAAAGGGAACATCTGCTACAATTAACATTTCATCAAATAGCTTATCTTATGCAGAAACTTCCCACACCACCTTTTAGTTAAATGATCGCCCCCCCTGCAGCCCTTTTTATTTAAGGGGGGCTACCTATTCGAGCAGCTTTCATTCAACCTTTTTGCCAAACATGAAATACTTGCAAATTTATCACAATCTACTACACTTCCAACATTCGTCGTTGAAAAACAAAAACCGTTTTTGCAACACAATCCCAAAAGGCTTATAGGAGCGTAATTATGATAAAAAAACAAGTTCCCAACGTAACTTTCCACACACGTGTACGGGATGAATCAGTCGGCGGGGATAATCCTTATCGGTGGCAAGATGTCAATAGTGACACTTACTTTAAAGGGAAACGGGTTATTCTTTTTTCTCTCCCGGGAGCGTTTACACCCACTTGTTCAACCTTTCAGCTTCCTGATTTTGAAAAACTTTATGACGAATTTAAAAAAGTCGGTATTGATGAAATTTACTGCCTTTCTGTTAATGATTCCTTCGTGATGAATGCTTGGGGTCAAAAGCAAGGCATTAAAAATGTGAAATTAATCCCTGATGGTTCTGGGGAATTTACCCGTAAAATGGGAATGCTCGTTGCTAAAGAAAACCTCGGCTTTGGAATGCGCTCATGGCGCTATGCAGCGGTCATTAATGATGGGGTTATTGAACATTGGTTTGAAGAAAAAGGCTATTCAGATAATTGCCCAACAGACCCATACGAAGTCTCATCACCACAACATATCTTAAAAGCACTTCAAGGTTAAGTGTTAAACAAAGATCACTTCTTTAAAGAAGATTATATTTTTTAAAATGCACATTAAAACAGCACAAACCGCCTTTAAGGAATTTGTGCTGTTTTTGTTTTTAAGCCTTCAAAAAGGAAAAACATCTACCTTTTTTGGTCTCTCAAAATATCCTGCACAGCTTGAACCAATTGATTTTCTTTAACGGTTATTTGCGCTGGGCGACTTTCACGCCATGTTTGATTATCCTTAATTTCATTGGCTAAACGCGCACCTTCCACCAAATCTTTAATCTGAACCTCCCTGTACTGGCGCTCTTGTGACCCTTGAATCACCACACAAGGTGCACGGCGCCGATCCGCATACTTCATTTGTGCTTTAATGCCCGACTCCCCTAAATATACTTCAGAGCGAATACCCGCATTGCGCAATTGCTTCACCATGTTCTGATAACGTGCAACACTGCCTGGCTCTTGATCCATTACCAACACCACAACCGGACCCGTCTTTTCATACACAGGAAATTTCCCAATACCTTGCCAAGTTAATCTTAAACGTGACAAACCAATTGAAAAACCCGTTGCAGGGACATTTTCATCACGAAAGCGTGCAATCAACCCATCATAGCGCCCACCCCCACCAATAGATCCAAAGACAACTTTTTCATGTTCATACTCATAAGAATCATAGATCAATCCAGCTTCAAAAATAGGCCCCGTATAATAATCCAATCCTCTTACAACCGACAGATCAATCTTTATGCATTTCTGATAACCATTGACGTCAAAAATTTCCTGCATTTCTTTAAGTTCACAGATCCCTTCAAACGCGCGAGCATTATGACCAATCATTGCTTTGAGATAATTAATCGTTACCTCATCATCCCTCATAGACAGAAAACCAAGGATATACTTAATCTGGTCATCAGTTAGTCCGGCTCCTTTCGTGAAGTCACCGCTTTCATCCAAACGGCCTTCCCCTAAAAGCAACTCCACTCCCTCCAAACCAAGTCTATCAAGCTTATCGATTGCCCTCATAACAATTAAGCGCTTGTCAGCTTGTTCATCTCCCCCCAAACCAACTTCCTCCAAAACACCATCCAAAATTTTCCGATTACTTAGACGAATGACATACTCATCACACTCAAATCCCAATTTATTTAAACTATCTGCTGCCATCATGCAGACTTCTGCATCAGCAGCCACTGTTGATGCCCCTACAATATCAGCATCCAACTGCATAAATTGACGAAAGCGCCCGGGCCCTGGCTTGTCATTACGAAAAACAGGTCCAATACGATAGCTACGATAAGGTTTTGGTAAAACTTCAAAATTCTCAGAAACATAACGAGCAAGAGGCGCTGTAAGATCATAGCGCAAAGACATCCACTGTTCGTCATCATCTTGTAAAGAAAAAACACCTGCATTTGGGCGATCTACATCAGGCAAAGACTTTCCAAGCGCATCTGTATATTCAAAAATCGGTGTTTCAAGCGCTTCAAAACCATAAAGTTCATAAACTTCACGTATCTGAGCCGTCATTGCTTCAAGCGCCTGTAACTCTGTACCTGTGTGATCAACAAACCCACGTGGTAAACGCGCTTTAGTTTTTTTTTGTTTCGTAGACATATGTTTCTCTATTCAGCAATGTATATTTACGCATAACTCTGTGTTTTTGCGAACGATCATGTCTAACTTATCGAAATGAACGCTGCAAGACTTTATATAACCTGTGGTTATAGACAACGATCTGACCTTAGCCTCATAAAAGAATATACCCCCATTATCATCAGTTTCTACCCGCACACCAAAGCATCACCCAATATATGCCAATTTAGCTGCATTGTTCCTCATTTGTTGTTTCTTTATGTTCACGCATAACCTCACACTTGTGGGTAAAATGCTATTGCAATTCAAAATGGACACCGCAGTAATTTTATACTGCCTGGTGGTAGACACACACCGTCACCCCTTTTTATTACCTGCCAATCATGCTGCCATCACGTTGCTATCATATTGTTTTTCCCAACAAACAGGTATCATTAAATCGACCTCATTTTCATCAAAGACTTCCTAGATTTGTGGCAAAACTTCAAACGACAGATGTTGATGACACAGTGCCTTATACCGTTTTAAGAAATTCTTTTTGTCTTAAGAAACCTTTTTTACATCAATATATTGCAAAGAGAAGATGCACCTTAATCAAATTAAAAATGTTCTAAAGTGATAAAAATCTGGTAAAAAACAACGCAAAATTAAATAAAACCCGTCTTTTCTCAAGAAAACAAATTGTACCAGACTCTTTTAATCAACATTGACAGCCATTCAAAAAACGCTATTCATCGTATAAAAACGTCCTTTTTTAACTTAAGAAAACACATATTCTCCCTATCTTAAAAGATGCGTTTGGCAATGTATGAGATGAAATATCGTCTTTAAAAGACTTAAGGAATAAAATGAAAATAACAATTTTTGGTGGTGGAATTTGGGGAAGAGCTCTTGCATTTGCTTTTGCACATAAAAATGAAGTCCGCATTGTTTCAAGACGTGATATCACCCCTGCACTAGACCCTTTAAACAAAACATTGCGTAATAATTCTCATTCAATCATTTCACAATGTTCCTTAAACGAGAGTTTAGATTCTACACTTTTTGTCATTGCTATTAGTGTGCAAGCTTTAAGAGAATGGTTTGCTCACACACCTTTGAAAAAAGACTCAAAAATACTCATCACAAGCAAGGGAATTGAAGAAAACAGTGGAGCATTTGTCAGTCAAATTGCCAAAGATTTTACTGCTCCAGAAAACCTTTGTTTTTTAGCAGGCCCAAGCTTTGCTAAAGAAATCATTCTCGCTCTCCCATGTGCCTTAACTATTCATTCGCATAATTTTACCCTTGCTCAAGAATTTGCAAGCAGAATGCCTGACTTTATCAAACCCTATATTGAAAGTGACATCATTGGTGGAGAAGTGGCAAGTGCATATAAAAATGTCATTGCCATAGCGGGTGGAGTTTGTGACGGATTGGAATTAGGTCAAAATGCCAAAGCATCTCTCCTATCGCGTGGACTTGTAGAAATGTATCAATTTGCAGAACATTTTGGTGCAAAAATGCAAACTTTTTTAGGGCTATCTGGTGCAGGCGACCTGTTCTTAACAGCAAATTCTCTTCTTTCCAGAAATTACCGTGTTGGGTTAGGATTAGCGCAAAACAAACCTTTGCAAAATATTTTAAACGAGCTAGGCGAAGTAGCAGAAGGTATCAAAACTTCTAACGCAATTACCCAAATTGCTCAAAGAGAAGGAATTTACGCACCTATCGCTACAGAAGTTCAAAAAATCATTCAAGGCAAAAACCCTTTAGAAAGTATGAGAACTTTGATGAAAAGGTGAATTTTAAATAACGTTCTAACAAAGAAATTTTATTCAATTTTAAGCAAGGCTTTTAAAGTAGTCAGCAATGTTTACAGCTTTTGGCATCATAATAGCTACATACAGTTGCAATAACAGCGCCGATAAGGCCACCTAACACTGTTAAGCTCTAGTCTTTTTAATATATAAATATTTTTTCTATACTTAAGTCTACTACAAAAATTCACCCCATTTGAAAAAATTATTTAAGCGTATTCTCGATCTCTAGTAAAAAATATTAAAGAATATTCATATAAAAAATATAATACTTTATCATTAGAGAAGAGTTTATTAATAAGCTAATATTTTTGCATGCTAGATTTGTGAATTAGCTAAAAATAGAGTGACTATACACATTACTTAAGCGTTGTAGCCAATTTTTCCATCTGTCAGAAACACAGGTAAGATCTGACAAGAAAGCCTTTTGCCTTTTTCACAAGTGTTTTTATTGTCCTAGTGTAATATGCACGATAACCAAAGGGATAAACGAAAATACAAAAGGATTCTTTGCAAAATGTATGACACTTTTTAAAAACTAAAGAAACACCACTGAGCTTAAATTGAATACCTATCAACATACCTATACCAACACTCACAAGCGACATCATAATCATTCCTTTTTACAAAATGACCATATGACCTTTCTGGCCTTGAGCTTAAACAGATTATTGAGCACAGCAACAACATCTTTTACAATAATCATGCAGGAATAAGAACAAACGCTTTGAGCCTTATCATTTATATACCCTAGACATTTAAACGAAACAGATACACCCATTTACCGTCTGTATATAAAGGAACAACAGAAAGACAAACAGCCTCTCACCCCTTTTATAAAGACATGGCAGACATATAAGAACTGTGCAAACATAAGAACTATGTATTGTACTATGAAGAGAGAAGAAACTTGTAGAGAAACGGTCAAATAAAAATATTTTACGGCAGATATAAAAACTCTTAAAGCAAAATACACAAAAGCAATAAGAAGCAATTATTGATTTGCCACAGTGATGTTTTTCTGGGGAGAGAGTGCAAATTTTGTCAGGATTTTTTTTGGTTGCGGGGGCAGGATTTGAACCTGCGGCCTTCAGGTTATGAGCCTGACGAGCTACCGGGCTGCTCCACCCCGCGCCATTGCAGAGATCTTACAGTTATTGTGACGATGATGTTTGTAACAAAATCACTTGACTGCTAACCTCTATTGGAAACTGTTTGAGAAGACCATTGTATGTTTTTAACAGACCTGGCAGTGACTTACTCTCCCGTGCCTTAAGACACAGTACCATCAGCGCTGGAACGTTTCACGGCCGAGTTCGGGATGGGGATCGGGTGCAGGCATTCCGCCATAACCACCAAGTCAGCTAAGAACATATCAATGAACGAGAACTGGTTTTTTTGCTTAGTTTTTTTTTGAGTTTTTTGAGTTTTTTGAGTTTTTTTAGAATGAATATAGGGAATGGGAACGATCAAGCCTATCGAACGATTAGTATCAGTAAGCTTCATATGTTACCACACTTCCACACCTGACCTATCAACGTGGTGATCTTCCACGGTTCTCAGGGAATACTCGTTTTCAGGTGGGTTTCCCGCTTAGATGCTTTCAGCGGTTATCCCGTCCGTATATAGCTACCCTGCTATGCGGCTGGCGCCACAACAGGTCCACCAGAGATACGTCCATCCCGGTCCTCTCGTACTAGGGACAGATCCTGTCAATATTCCTACACCCACGGCAGATAGGGACCGAACTGTCTCACGACGTTCTGAACCCAACTCACGTACCGCTTTAAATGGCGAACAGCCATACCCTTGGGACCTGCTCCAGCCCCAGGATGCGATGAGTCGACATCGAGGTGCCAAACAACCCCGTCGATATGAACTCTTGGGGTCATCAGCCTGTTATCCCCGGCGTACCTTTTATCCGTTGAGCGATGGCCCTTCCACACGGGACCACCGGATCACTATGACCGTCTTTCGACTCTGTTCGACTTGTCAGTCTCACAGTCAGGCAGGCTTATGCCATTGCACTCAACGAACGATTTCCGACCGTTCTGAGCCTACCTTCGCGCGCCTCCGTTACTCTTTAGGAGGCGACCGCCCCAGTCAAACTACCCACCATACACTGTCTTGAATCCGGATAACGGACTGCAGTTAGACATCCATATCCATAAGGGTGGTATTTCAAGGATGACTCCACAAGAGCTGACGCCCCTGCTTCAAAGTCTACCACCTATCCTACACAGATAGACACAAATGCCAGTGTAAAGCTATAGTAAAGGTGCACGGGGTCTTTCCGTCTAACCGCAGGAACCCCGCATCTTCACGGGGAATTCAATTTCACTGAGTCT